>CALFDI010000055.1 GCA_937952875.1 uncultured Verrucomicrobiales bacterium | reverse complement strand
CTTCTTCCAGTCTTTTTGTATCCCATGGTTTCCCATTCCACAGTCCATCGACGATCTCAGCGCTGACGGGTATCATTGATAGAATGAATACCCATATCACTACCAAGGGATTGGGGATAGTGTTTCTAAACATAGCTTTTTTGAATTTGCTCTATTGAGTGAAGCAAAAAAATTGCCTCTGGGTAAACTGTTTTCCTGCAGAACAGAGGCCGCGACGATTGCTAAGGTCTTTTCTTCTTATTACGCTCTTTTTTCGCTTCGATCTTATCTTCGCGAGTGGCTTTTGGCTTTTCTTCCTGTGCTATGAGGCCGCCTAGGCCGTAAAAGTTCGGCGGGACGGGGGCTTCGAAGGTCATGGTCTCTCCAGAAAAGGGATGGTCAAAGGTGAGGCGAAAGGCGTGAAGGGCGATGCTGCGGTTACCGTGGATGCGTTTGCCATACTTAATGTCACCGACGACGGGGTGACCTGCATCTGCCATGTGCACGCGAATCTGGTGCTTGCGACCGGTTAGAATGTTCAGCTCTAGCAAGCTGCGGTTTTCTCCGATGGGCTTGATGACTTTGAATTTTGTCTCAGAGCGTTTGCCTTCTTTTTTGTCTTTCGTGCTATAGACTTTGAGGCTGGGGGCTTCTGTGAGGTATGAGATGATGCTTCCTTCTTCTTTTTCTGGTGTTCCATCTACTATGGCTAAGTAGGTCTTCTGAGTGTTATCCCAGTCTAGCTGAAGTTTACTTTTGACTTCTTCTGTCTTGGCAAAGACGAGGATTCCAGATGTTTCACGATCAATGCGGTGCACGATGAAAATACGGTTTTTTGATCGAGCTTGCCCTTTTTTGACGTAATCCGTCAGGGCTGAGTAGGCTGTCCGTGAGTCGCGGCCATCATCTACAGTGAGGAGTCCACTTGCCTTAGACACGACGAGGATATCACGATCTTCGTGAAGAATATCGATGCCGCGTGGTTGGAAGCGTTTACGTGGTCCGTCTGATTTGCCCTTAGCCATACAGACGTGATGAGGGATGAGATGGGAAAATGAAATCTCCAAATGGATGATATACCAGACAATGGATGTCTTGTGGCAGTGAATTAACAAGGCATCAGTCGAAATTAAGACTTCAACCCGCATGAAGAGCCTGTAGCTTTTATGAAATTCTTTTTCACATTATGGCAAATCGTAAAATTCGTATGGGCATGGTCGGTGGTGGCCGGGATGCATTTATTGGCGGAATTCACCGGATCGCAGCTGCTATTGATCAGCAGATTGAACTCGTCTGTGGGGCTTTTAGTTCGACTCCTGAGAAGTCTAAGGCATCTGGTGAGGACTTCATGTTAGATCCAGCGCGTTGCTACGGGACTATGGAGGAGATGATGGAGAAGGAAGCGGCTCTTCCTGCTGATCAGCGGATGGACTTTGTCTCAATTGTGACGCCAAATCACATGCACTTTCCTGCAGCTAAGGCGGCTCTAGAAGCGGGCTTTCACGTCATGTCAGATAAGCCTGCGACCTTCGATAAGGCTCAGTCACTTGAGTTAAAAAAGATCATTGAAAAGACAGGCCTACTCTACGGGTTGACTCATAACTACACAGGGTATCCGCTGGTAAAGCAGGCGCGTGAGATGGTGAAGAACGGTGATCTAGGAGAGATCCGGAAGGTCGTTGTCGAGTATCATCAAGGATGGCTCGCGACCCGGCTCGAAGCCGATGGGGCAAAGCAGGCAGAGTGGAGAACTGATCCAAAGCGTTCAGGTGCTGCTGGCTGCATGGGTGATATCGGAACACATGCTGAGAATCTGGCTGAGTATGTTACTGGTCTAGCGATCAAGGAGCTTGCTGCAGATCTTACAGCATTTGTCCCAGGGCGTGCTCTCGATGATGATGGGAATGTTCTTCTGCGTTTCGAGAACGGGGCGAAGGGGATTTTAAGCGCATCACAAATCTCAGTGGGCACCGAGAACGGTCTAACACTGCGCGTTTATGGGGAAAAAGGCGGTCTAGAGTGGAATCAACAAGAGCCGAATACGCTTATCACCCACAAGCTAGGTGAGCCATCATCATCATTGCGTGCAGGGAATGACTATCTCGGTGAGGCGGCTTCTGAGAATTCTCGGACTCCTTTTGGTCACCCTGAAGGTTACCTAGAGGCATTTGCTAACATTTATCGCAACTTTGCCGATCACATCCGTGCAGTAGAAGCGGGGGAGACACCATCTGAGAAAGTCTTAGATTATCCGCGCATCGACGATGGAATTCGTGGTATGGCCTTTATCGATGCAGTCGTCTCATCGTCCGAGAATAATGCAGCTTGGACGCCGCTCTCTTAGTCTACTACTATGAAACTCTTATCGCTTCCGCTTCTTTTGCCACTAGGTGCAGTCATCGCTCTTGCGAGTCTCGGCATGGCAAACCATCACGGTCAGAAGGCTGACCAAAAGGCTCTGATACAAGCCGCTCTTCCAGAGAAGGCCTTCGTGAATCCTGTAGAAAAGCGCAAACTACTCGTCTTTTCTCGCACGAATGGATTTCGCCATAAGTCTATCGAGACAGGTCAGCTCGCGCTGAAGCTCATGGGGGAAAAAACAGGAGCTTTTGAAACTGTCGTCTCGAATGATTTGGCGAATTTCGAGGCTGAGAAGCTCAAGGAATTTGCAGCTGTGTGTTTCTTAAATACGACAGGTGAAGTCTTTAGTGCCTCTAAGAAAGCTATGAAGGAAATGTCTGATGCTGATAAAGAAGTAGATCAGTCAAAAGCGAAGGAGCTGCAGAAAAATCTCATGGCGTTTATCAAAAGCGGAGGCGGCTTCATTGGTATTCACTCGGCAACAGACACGTTCTATCAATGGCCGGAGTATGGTGAAATGATGAACGGTTACTTCTGGGGGCATCCGTGGAGAGCTAGCACGAACGTCAGCATCAAGGTCGAGCCTGGACAAGAGTCACATCCGCTTGTCGCAATGTTCGAGGGAGAGAACCTCGAGTTTAAAGAAGAAATCTATCAACACAAAGATCCTTATAATTCTCAGAAAGTGGACATGCTGCTCCGTCTCGATACGGAAAAGAGTGACATGACTGTGAAAGGTATTCGCCGAACAGATAACGACTTCGGTGTATCATGGAGCAGAGACTGGGGGAAGGGGCGCGTCTTCTACTGCTCTCTCGGGCATAACCACCACATTTATTCGAATGAGAAGGTGCTGAAGCATTATCTCGCAGGGATCCAGTGGGCCATTGGCGATTTTAAAATCGAAGAATAGTTTAAAACGGCTGCTTTGTTTCATCGTAACGTCATAGATTTTGGCGTTACGTCTTCCCCCTATGGCTGACTATTTTCATGAAGAAAAACACCGAGCAAATGGTTTAGATATCATCTGTGGGGTAGATGAAGCGGGGCGTGGTCCCTTAGCGGGGCCGGTCTCTGCAGCAGCCGTTATTTTACCGCAGGGGTATATAGCAGAAGGGCTGAATGATTCAAAGAAACTGACGGAGAAGCGCCGTGAGCTTCTCTACGCTCAGCTCATGGAAGATGACGCTGTTATCAAGTGTATTTCGTGGGCGAGTGAAGATGAAATACTAGAGCTCAATATTTTAAATGCGACACATCTGGCTATGCGTCGTGCCGTCGAAGGATTGAGTTGTATACCGGAGATGTGCCTGATCGATGGGCTGCCTGTGAAAGGGATTCCTTATCCTACCGAGTCTTTAGTAAAAGGAGACTCATTAAGCCTTTCCATCTCAGCTGCTAGTGTCTTAGCGAAGGTTGCCCGTGATCATCTTATGGTGGAGGCTGATAAGAAGTGGCCAGGCTATGGATTTGGCCGTCATAAAGGCTATGGAACGAAGGCTCATATGGAGGCTCTCCGCACATTGGGGCCATGCCCCATTCATCGTAAAGGCTTTGCTCCGATCGCTCAATTTCAACTAGACCTTTAGAAAAAAGTGAAGCGAAAGCTAGAATGCGCCAGGGCGTGCAATCTTAGCTGCGGAGCTGGCGACAGAGAGTGGGACCTTTATAAGGCTATTGGCAGTCTTAGCGACGCTCGATGGGAGGCCGAGTAGTCCGCATGAGTTACAGGAAAGACATAAACCTGCTATGAGAGCGATACGGGAGAGAGAGGGGAAACTCATATGTGAGAAGAAATAGGATTTTTTCCGATTTCACAAGACGGAAGCCAGTCACTTTGTTCGCATCCAGATGCTCATATGGTTGTGTCCGCGTGAGAGTTCGATATCGAAGAGAACTTTATCATTCCCGAGTTTAGCATCCCAGCGGCCACCATCTTTTCCGAGACGGTTCGGTGCTTCTTTATAGAATGCGAGAGAGAGTGAGTCCCACCCTCCAGCCTCAGCGAGTGAATTCTGTAGAGATGAACGGACACCTGGAGTGAAGAGGTCCATCCGATGATTCCATGCTTTCTTAACGGCCGCTTGAGCGTCTCGAGAAAGAGCTGTGTAGGAGGTGCCATGCCCAGCACGGAGCGGACGGCTTGAGATTCCTGAACCTTTTATGACGGTGACTGCATCCTGGCATTTTGCATAGAGATCGATGAAATTTTTCTCCTCGGAGTCCCACGGGCCGTAGGGATTAGAGCCGAGCAATATCGGGCCGAATTCGACAATTTTGAGATTCTCCATTTCGACATTAACGACCGTGAAATGGTGTTCACCGATTCGCCAGACGAAGGACTTCTCTTTGCGAGGATCACCAAAGAATGCGATGACGAGACGGTGAAGTGTGAAGTCACCGTCCTGCTTCTGTATCTCTTTGACTTTGGCGAGCCCCTTCTTTGAGAGGACGAGAGAGATAAGAGTGTCGACCGCTTTTTTCTGCTCAGGTCGTAGAGAGGACATGAGTAGCCCAGGGCGGTCACCTCCTCCGGTGAAGCGCATGGACCAGCGATTCTCGTGATCCGAAGGCAGGATGACTGCCTCTAGCTGTTTTTCATTGAGTGTTTTGAGAAAGGCGATGCTCGCAGCGCGAGTATTCGCTCCTACGATTTCCATCGCTTGCGCAGAGAAACTGAGTGCTAAAAAAAGAAAAAACCATCGAGCCATTAGATGACTTAAAAGCAAAAAAGATATGCCTTAAAGGAAATTGTGAACCTTAAGGCTGTTTCTGTTCAGCGATGAGTGGCTTGCACCATGAGAGAGCGAGCAGCGAGTATCCTGTGCCATAAGGCTCGTGGTAGTCGTAAAGCGGGTAGTCCCACCATGAGCCATTTTTTTCCTGACGGTGGAGAAGGAGGCGGGCGAGCTTTTCGGCATGCTCCAATTGCTGACCTTCTGGTAATAAATCTACAGCTTCTGCGAAGTAAAAGACTCCGTAGTAGTAGAAGTAACCTGAAATAGCGAAATGTGACTCATGCGGAATAGGGCGTTTCCGACCGATACTGAGAAATCCCTCGCGCTCGATGAAGCGGTCGGCCCATGTTTCTAAAACTTCATCAGTAATAGCTTCATCTCCAAAGAGACGTAGAGCCGCATTACACACCTGACTGCGGGCAAGTGAGCCTGCTGGTCTGTTTATCGATGACCGTGGACGATAGCGGTGATTATGTGAATAAACGTAAACAAAGTCGGGTGTCCGCTGCTGCACAATACTACGGATTGAGCTCTTAATAATCTTTTCATTCAGTTCAAATCCAAATGTCTCACGTGCCTCATGCATAGCGAGCAGAACCGTCCCTGTCATGAAAGACGTGGTGAGTCCTGATGGGCTCTGAGTTGTGAATCCGTCAATGTGATCGAGGTATCCCCAGCCTCCGGTAAGGTCTTCGTATTTATTTAGTAATTCAAGTTGCTCTTTAGCGATGACTCTCCATTCAAGTTTCTTTGAAGGATCTGTTTCGCGTTTATAAAGTCTCGAAATCGCTCTCAGCCCATAGGCATGCCCCCAGATATTATAGGTGCTCTGTTGAGTCGCGCGGCGGAGCTTTGGCATGTGCAGCTTCATCCATGCCTCAGCCTTCTCGATAGAGGCGAGTGTCTCTGGGCGGGTGTCTTGACTATCTAATAGGCCCGCCAGAGCGAGACCAGTCGCTCCCGCGCGAAACGCATGATGCGCTCCAGGAACAGGCGCATAGATATTCAGATTTTTAGTCCGCGTTGGGCTGCCCCATGAACCGTTGGCGTTCTGGTCTTTAATAAGGAAGTCGACCCCTCGCGTGATCGATGCATGAACGGTCTCCGGTGTCACGACTGCGACTGGCCGCTCTTGAGCGATGACAGGGCAGAGCGACAGGAGGAGTAGGAGCAAGCTGCGCATGAGATTAATCTGGGACGATGATCACTTGTCCTGGCTCTAATCCGCTAAGGATTTCAGCCTTGCCCTTATTTGAACGGCCGCGTTCTACTAACTGGCGCACAGTTTCATCACCACTCTTCACTTTAACGGTCCAGCTGCCGTCTGCTGACATCTGGAGTGCTTTCGTAGGGATGCTAATAGTATTGTCTTTCTCGTAGATGACAGATGTGCATTTAAACTGCTGTGTAGGAGCAATAGTGACATTTTCTGGCCACTCGACGTTTATAGTCAGGGTGTCTTTGCCAGATGTATCTGGGATGTTGACTGGATTCGAGATCTTAGCATTCAGTCGCATGTAGTCGCTTCCATTGAGTGTGATTACGACGGGTGTCTGATCTTTAAATGTGATCCCTTGAGAATAGCTAACATGTGAGACGAGAGGTAGAGTCGTTCCACTTGGTGAGATGCTAGCGATTGTCTTATTTGTTGGGACTTTGCCTCCTTCTTTTAGAACTTTTATGAGGTCTCCGAGTGTCCACTTTCCTTTTTCAAGTGATCCGTAGAGAAAAGTGCCGTCAGTAGGTGCTGTGATCGTGAGGTATTTCTCATCAGCCATGAGACGCTCAAGCTGGAGCTTATTACGATCTAAGTAGTCTTTTTTAGCTGCAAGATCGATTTCGGCTTTCTTGACGACATTGGGTAGGACTGCTTTGTCTTTCGCGAACTGGTTAGTGGCGTTTTCAACGGCGCGTTTCAGGTCGTGATGTCTACGTGGAATCGTTGTGTCAGTGGTGCGCGCATTTTTGCGTTTTACACTGGCTAGGGAATACTGTGAGCGCTCTACGTAGATCTTCTGCCTCTTAAGAATAATCTCTTCTGTTTCTTCAGTAAGATCATCCTCCTCATACATTTGTTGGAGCTGTTTAAGCTCTTCTTGAAGAGACTCTAGGCTGAATTCTGCGCGCTTTTGGGATTCTTTGAGATCAGCTTCCTGAGTAGGACGGCTAACAGTTTCAAAGTATTTGAGGTCATCTTCTGCAAGGGTCTTTTTACGCTCAGATTCAGCGAGTTTGATCTGAGTGTCCGCCTTAAGCTTAGCGAGTTCATCTTCAGCTGTTTTGAGCTGAATACGTCTGATTTCGACGGCTCTCTTTTGATCAATCACCTTGTTGTCATAATCTTCACGCTCGAAGGTCATGAGGACGTCGCCTTTTTTGACTGCAGTGCCGTGTTCGAGAATGGTTTCTATTTTAAACTCCTTCCAGCCGTCTACATCGAGTGAAATAAGAGCTGGTTCTGACGGAATAGCTGTCGCTGTGAAGGATTGTTCGATGCGGAATGGAGCATTCTTTACAGTGACCTCTCCGGCGTAGAGCGGAGCTGTGAGGGCGAGAAGAAGAAATCTGGATGTCATTTTGATAGACCCTTATACGTATACGATACGGAGTTTTGACACTCTTTTTGATTATTTGTGCAGAAAAATGCTAAGGTAAGTCTTTTGACCTCAGGATGTGCCATCATGAAGGTATGGTCGGCATTGACGATGTGGAATTCTTGCGCCCATCTGAGCTTTCCCTCTTCCACTGTGACGATGCCGTCATTGACATCATTGAGTAGCCATTGGACGAAGGGGATCGTCGGGCGATTCCCCATGATGATGCACAGTGGAACTCCCACGGAGTCATTGAAGAAAGGCGTCATGGACTGGCAGTAAGAGGGATGTAGCTGTGATCCAGCTGGTCCGAGGATAAAGCGTGTTAGTGGGCTCTCGCTGGCCCAGTCGACAATAGCGCTGCCACGGTTTGGCGGGGCGATCATTACGATCTGCCCTAATGTCTCTGGTCTCCATGCTGCGAGGAGGTGTCTTAAAACGATGCCGCCCATGGAATGCGTGACGAAGTGCACCTTTTGGAAGTCTGAGACAATGGGCTCTAGTTCAGAAATCAAGGACTCTGTAATCTGATCAAAGGACTCGAGGAATGAGGCGTATGGCAGATTGAGCGTGCTAAACTGGTGCTGTGATAGGTGCCGTGCGAGTGGCTTCATCGCACCGTGACTCCTCCAGAGACCATGGAGGAAGACGACTAATTCATCGCCTTTACGGATGAAATGTGGAGCTAACCTCGGCAGTGGAGGTATGACCATCTGAAGTTGCTCGATCATACATCAGAGTGTTTTTGAAATGACGATGATAGCGAGTATGACGACAGCGATAACTGTGAGAGCGATCCGACCGGATCGACTTTTCGTGGCGTTAGAGATGAGTCAGAGCATAGGGGAAAGATCGCACAGAATCATATCGGTGCAATGGCTGTGTTATCATACCCAGAGGCGGGCGAAGCGTGCTTGAAGCTGCCCTTGCCATTTTTTTAGGAATGCGAGGTCACGGGAGGCTTGTGCAATCTGATCGAGAGGTGTGGTGTCGTCTAGTTTCGCTAGTGCAGATGTTTCGATATCACCAAGCTGCATTTGCATGTCGCCTAGGGCCTTTTGAGTCGTCATGATACGAGCCTGCAACAATGCCTTCTGCAGCTGGCTTTTCGCCTGTTCTAGCTCTTTGATGAGAGCATCGGCGGATTGCAGAGTCTTGGCGACGGCCTGAAAGTGCTCGCTTACTTGCTGACCGAGGCTGCCACGCCCCTCATCATCGTATCCGCGTAGACTGAGAAGGTGTTTGAGGCGTGAAACAGGATGCTTTAAGGTGTCGCGAGCGTTTGTCAGTGCGCGGAATTCTTCAGCAGAGCCGCCATTGTCTGGATGCTTCCGTTTTGCTAGCTGACGGTAATTTTCCTCTAACTGATCGCTATCAATCGTGACAGAGGCAGGTAGCCCCATGAGGGTGAAGTCATTCTGGCTCATGCCGCAAAGCTCTCACCACAGCTGCAGGTCACCACGGCATTGGGGTTAGCCACCTTGAAGCCGCCTTGCTGCAGGTCATCTGAATAGTCGAGTTCGCTACCGCTCACAAAAAGCGCGCTCTTCGGGTCGATCACGACATTCACATCATTACTCGGCACCATGATGTCGCGGTCGCGAGGGCCATCTACTAGATCCATCTTATACTGGAGGCCAGAGCATCCACCACCGATCACAGCGATACGGAGTGCTCCATCAGCTCGCCCTTGCTTTTCTAAAAGACCACGCAAGTGAGCAGAAGCACCATCAAGAACCTTGATGAGCTTTTCATTTCCAGTGCGGTAGTTGACTGCCATGTGGCGGGAATCTGTCTCATGCCGTGTGGGAAGTCAACAGCTTGACCGCAGCTATTCTCCAGCGCAGTCTCTGATATATGAAAATCAAGGCACACTGGCAGATCATCATAGCTCTCGTTCTAGCGACACTACTCGGTGTGGTCTTTCGGTCCGTAGCCAATGGGTCAGATGCAGTGGGACAGGTGATGGCGGTTAGCACATTCGTGGGTGGCCTTTTCATGCAGGCATTAAAAATGATCATCGTCCCACTCGTCGTATCATCCGTCATTGCGGGAATCGCTGGGCTTGGCGGGATGGAGGGCTTCGGGCGCCTCGGGCTGAAGACGCTCGGCTTTTACTTTATCTCGACTCTGCTCGCAGTCATCGTCGGCCTAGCCATGGTGAATCTCATCCAGCCGGGGATGGAAGATGGCGCGCCGAATCAAGTGATCCGTGATGCCTTTACCGCTCAAGCGGCAGATGCGAGTGATGCAGAGAAGGCTAAGGTCGCCGCTGCTGATCAGAAGGAGGCGGGGGACTTTGCGGGTATTTTTAAGAAAATGTTCCCGCCGAATATTTTTGCAGCGGCGTCAGATAACGGACAGTTGTTAGGTCTGATCGTTTTTAGTCTCTTGTTCGCGATCGCTATCACGCAGCTTCCGCAGGGGGATATGGGAGGCTTGATTGGCTTCTTTAAGGCCGTCAATGATGTGATGATTCTCGTGACGAAGTGGATCATGGCGATGGCTCCTCTAGGTGTGTTCGCACTGATTATGCCAGTGATTTATAAAACAGGGCCGGAACTTTTCGTGAAGATGGGAAGCTACTTCGCAACGGTGTTATTAGCTCTCGGATTTCACATGTTTATTACATTGCCGCTGGTTCTAAAGTTTGTGGCAGGAGTGAGTCCGCTTGCCCATTTCAGAGCAATGCGAGAAGCGCTGTTGCTGGCCTTTTCGACTGCTTCTTCGAGTGCGACTCTTCCCGTTACAATGCGGTGTGTGCAGGATAATGCGGGCGTTTCGAAGAGGACGGCCAGCTTTACTCTCCCTCTCGGGGCGACAGTGAATATGGATGGCACAGCTCTTTATGAATGCGTAGCTGTTATCTTCGTGGCACAGGTGATGGGAGTGACTTTAGGCATCGGGACGCAGGCGATGATCGTGGTGACAGCTCTTCTCACGAGTGTAGGTGTGGCAGGTGTGCCTTCGGCCTCGCTGGTGGCGATTCTTTTGATACTGAAGACTTCGAATATCGAGGGAGCTACGACAGCAGTCGTCGCATTACTCGCAGTGGATCGATTGCTCGATATGAGCCGGACAGCGGTGAATATCTTCGGAGACTCGTGCGCTGCAGTGACGATTGCGAAGAGCGAGGGTGAGCAGGTGTGATGTGGTGTTGCCTGAAGGCAACGGCACCGAGTAGCCTAAAGGCCCCGCACCGATCCCTGAAGGGGATATATCACAAAGAGCAGGGTGAAACCCTGCTTCAGGTCGTTAGAGAAAATGATCTCTGAAAGAGATCAAGCGAGTTAAATCTACCCCCAAACGTATTGTTCATCATATTCCACGCCGAATGCCTTCAGTAATGATCGGTATTCGTCTTGGAATGTTACTTGAGAGTGACGCTCTTTTTGTTTGATGACGTATCGTTTTGCATCTTCTAGATTCTTCGAGCTAATGGAGAACCAGCCATATCCATTTTGCCATGAAAAGAGAGGTTCACCTTGGTCTTTCATCCATGCTGAAGAGCGGCTTTTGAGTTTTTGCATAAAATCGACATCGCTTACTGATTTGGATTCACGGATCAGAAGGTGAATATGATCTGGCATGCCGTTGATCTCGAGAATAGACGCGCCAAGGTTACGAGCAATTCCTCCGAGATAACTGTAAAGGTCCTGCTCGATATCTCCGTGAATAAGAGCTCTG
>CALFDI010000054.1 GCA_937952875.1 uncultured Verrucomicrobiales bacterium | reverse complement strand
TCTCTGGTGACTTGACCTTAAGCTTTGATCCGACTGGTGGACTGAGCGCTCCAGAATTCTCTGGAAGTATCGCTAATGGAACTCTCGATCTCGGCTCAACAGGAAATGCTCTCCTTCAAAATGCAAGTGGTGCCTTAGTTCTCAGTGATAGTGGCATTAGCGCACAGATTTCAGGAGAGCTTGCTCTATCACTTCCAGACATAAGTGCTGCAGGTGTTTTCACAGGGCAAATTAACAACACTGGCTCGGCCATTAATCGTTCATTCGATATAGCTGGGGAGTCATTGACTCTAACTCTCCCTGATGGACCATTTATCGGTATATCAGGATCAAATGTAGATCTTACGGTCGCTGATCAGTCACTCTCTGGAGACTTCGTGATCCAATCAAGAGCTAATGGAGATCTGGTTATTGCCGCTGATTCAGTGACGACGACGATTTCAAATGGTGAGACTGATTTCCTCCAGATAGATAACGGTGTGGGTGCGATCTTCTCTGGAGAAGATGGTGCTGCGTTCGATCTCTCAGGTGCTCTAGCAGTTCTGCTGCCTAATATTTCTGCGAACGGTGTTTTCCGGGTCGTTGCGACATCATTACCAACAGCTGTCAGCGAGACAATTTCAGTAGGTGGCGTTAGCCGCTCCATTAATATTCGTGCTGGACCATTCTTCAGTGTGAGTAGCGTAAATGCTGAACTTATTATCGCTGAACAATCCCTTCGTGGCTCATTCATCTTCGAGCGCGACTCAGATGAGGGAATCAGCGTTCAAGCTGTAAACGTGAATTTAGCGATGACAGCGAATGGGTCTACTATCGTCTCTATCACAGGAGCGAATGGTGACTTTAAACTCGATGCCGATGGAATAGACGGCGTCATGACTGTGGGGAATGCAGTCTTTATCATTCCTAATGTGGCACTCAGCTCCTCAGCCATTCGAGTCGAGCTCAATACGAAGCCTACAGGAATTGACCGTGAAGTCACACTTTCGGGTGAGGTCCTTCAGTTAGTCATGCCAGCTGGGCCTTTTGTCAGAATTACTGCTCTTGATGCCACAGCCGAATTCGACACTTTGACTGCATCGGGAGCTGCGGCCGAGCTTAACGGTAACTTCTTCTTCGAGAAATCTGACGATCGAGTTCTACTGGCTGTTTCAGAGATTATAGCATCTGTTGATGTATCAGGAAATGGTGGTCAGCTCACAGGAGGTGAAGGTGCCTTCGTTATCACACAGTCAGGTATCGCTGGTTTAGTGAAAGGTCAGCTTGATGTCGATGTCCCAGGAGTCTCAGCTGGTGCAGAGATTTTCCTCCGTATAAATAATACTGGAGCTGCCGTAGACGAAACAGTTCTCGTGGCTGGTGATGAATTAGTAATTCAGTTCACTGCTGCAGAAGGGAATATCTTCACGGTTGTCTTAGCGGAGGCCAGCATTGTGATCGCAGACCTGATCTATATCGAAGGGTCATTTGGATTTACGAATAGTGGAGACCGTCAAGTGGTCGGAGCTACAGGCGTATCTATATTCATCGGTGAAGGTCCAGCAACATTGGAAGATGGTTCTAACAATTCTCTCGCTCGTGGATTCCTACTAGAGAATGCGAGCTTTGGACTCGTTAAGTTTACAAACGGCACAGATGAGCGCTTTGCTCTTCAGGCGACCGGATCTATTTCAGTCATTGGTATCGACGGCTTAGATATTACTGGAACAGTGACCTTAAGGTTCAATTCGTTCCAAGAAGCGATCAATGAATCTGTCTCTACAGGAAGTGGGACTGCACCAGTGAATTTCTCCGCTACCGAGACAGCTAGTCTTTCAGGCCTTCCTTTCTTTGAGGTAGACGGTTCGAATCTCCTTCTTGATGTGGCCGGTCAGATGATCGCCGCGAGCATTAATATCAGCCGCTACCGTTCGCAGGAGGAAGAGTTGTTCCGTGTCAGTCTTCGTAATGCATCGGCATCCTTTACGTCAGGTGCTGTTGAGCTTGTGACTCTGAATGGAGGTGCTGGAGATATCTTTATCCTGAATGATGGACTCGCTGCAGAGCTGAATGGTCAGCTCACGTTTGATAGTTCAGATATACTGGCAACTGGCACATTTGCGCTTCAGATTAATACGACTGGGCGTGCTATCAGTGAAACATTTAGCCTCTTAGGAAGTCCTCAGACTGTTGAGATCCCTGCCGGACCGTTTGTTCAAATTAGTGGCGAAGCAGTCGAATTAGTAATACTTAATCAGTCCGTTACCGGTCACTTTGTATTTGAGCAAAATGCGTCAGGTGATGTTCTGATTGCAGCAAGCGATGTCACTGCAAACTTCGGTGACGAGACTCTAACACTCGTCGATGGAGAAGGTGTCTTCGTTATGAATTCTGCTGGAGTCGCAGCATCCATACGCGGCAGTGTGAATGTGGATCTTTCAGATGTAGAGATCAGCGGCACAGTGGAGCTGGAAATCAATACGAGACCGACAGCTGTTAATGAAAGCATCGAACTTAATGGTGTGTCTAAAGCTCTTCAGATCCGTGCGGGACCGCTTTTCGCGATAAATGCAAGTGAAGTCAGCCTTCTGATCGCTGGCCAGACTCTCACAGGGAATCTCTTCATTGAAACTGTCGGAGGTCTCACTCGCATCACTGCCTCAGATGTAACACTCACTATTACATCTTCCGATCGCGCACTTCTTAGCATCACCGAAGCGGCTGGTGATTTCGAACTCTCAAACACACGTATCGCCGGAACCTTGACGATCATAGAGATCGATCTGAATCTACCGGGTCTTTTCTTCACTCTTGGCACGACAGAGCTTCAGGTGAATACACGCCCAGAGGCAGTTACGCTCGGTGCCGTAACACTTCCAGCAGGGCCATACTTCCGAATCGCTCTCATCAATGCAGTCGCTCAACTTGGGAATTTGACTGTTTCAGGTGTGCCAGCTCGTTTAAGCGGTAATTTCTTCCTAGAGCAGTCCAGTGGTGTAACGAGCATCGCAGCAAGTGATGTAGAGGCTGCAGTTAATCTCAATGGTAGCTCTGCGACGCTCACTTCGGCTGTCGGTGCAATAGTCGTTACGGATAACGGTGTCGCCGGTGCGTTAGAAGGTGAACTTGCCGCGGCTCTTCCTGGAGTCACTGCTGGTGCGACTCTCGTTCTTCAATTTAATAATACAGGCGGTGCAGTCGATGAGATCATTACCATCGGTCCTGATTCGATCGAGTTAAACTTCACCTCTAGCCAGGGGCAATTCTTCGCTGTTTCGCTCGCTAACGTGAGCCTGAATATAGCGGATATTATCACAATCGAAGGCTCATTTACCTTCATCAATGAAGGCCCTCAAGAAGTTGGTGCAGGAGCTGGGCTACAGGTATTTATCGGCGAGGGGCCGGCTACTCTAGAAGATGGAAGTATCAACCCGCTTGCGCGAGGCCTTCTCCTTTCAAACGCTTCAGTTGGTATCATCAGAGTCGGTTCTGACTATGCTGTCGTTGCGACTGGAACGGTTCAGGTGATCGGTATCAGTGATCTGACTCTGACAGGAACGATCACAGCTCGCGTCAATACACTCGGAACTACAGTAGATCGCGTTATCCCAATCGCAGGCACTTCAGAAACAGTCGAAGTCACTTTCTCAGCATCTGAAGTAGCGACACCTGCAGATGGTGTATTTTATGACATTAGTGCGAACGGACTGATTCTGGAGACTCTAGAGCAGTCAATCGTTGCAGACTTGGCAGTGCGCCGTCTCTCGATTAATCGTAACGGCTCTACGGAGAATATCCTCTACTTCGGTCTTTCCAATGCATCGACAAGCTTCAATGACGGCTCTACTGACATCGTAACATTGACGAATGCGGAAGGTGATTTCCTCATCTTCGCTGACGGCATCGCGGCATCGATCAGTGGTGCATTGAGCGTCAATCTTCCGGATGTCACAGCGTCAGGAATATACT
>CALFDI010000053.1 GCA_937952875.1 uncultured Verrucomicrobiales bacterium | reverse complement strand
ACTCTCCGTGAGCTTCTAGCATTCTACATGGGGAAGAACACTCCTGATCGACAAGGATTTATCATTGAGAACTTACGCTCAGAAGTGGACTCAGCAGCTGTTTAGTGCAGCAGATTATCGTGCTCTTCAGGAAGGCTCGTGATGTTTGATAGCCTCTAAGATTGGTGGCTTGATTTTTTTGAGTGATGCGTTGCCATCGATCAATGGTCCCGCATGGATGTAAACCTTCTCACTGACGGTAAACCATCTGTTAGGTTTAAGCTTTTCGGAGACCATGAAGGTGACTGATGCTTTTGCTTTTGGTAAGATTGAGGCGTTTGCGAGGGTCCAAACAGTTGCGTCGATGATGTAGATAAGAAATGTGAGTATAAAGATAATGCCCAAGACTCCATTGATGAAGTGATGTTGTGAGAATGCAAAAAATGCAACAGGGACAATTATGCCAATTATCGCTAAAATTAAGTAAAGGCTCCCATATGAGACAATGTCTTTCTTTTGCTCGACTAAGTTCTGAGTGTCTCCTGTTTTAACACAAACCTGAGGAAGAATAACTTCACGATCGAGTAGTATAAGGTGCTTTCCTTCTACACGGAATCCTTTTGGAACAAGTGAGGGTGTATGCGCTAAATCCGCTTTAGGAGCTTCGTAAGGGTTCATCGATTGATCCTACTTTTTTGTAGTATTTTTAAACGTTGTGGAATGGTGGATCCTGACATCGTTATTTACGCACTTTATTAGAAAGGTCACTCAGGACAATCGACCACATGATAGCTGCAAGAAAGGCAGCTGCAGTGCCTAAGCCACCGATGAGAATGATCTGTAAGGCGCGTCCGCCATTCGCGACGATCCAGTCAGTAACGAGCGCAATAGAGATAAAAAACGCAGAAATCATAAAGACCCACGCTATGAGGCGTGGAAGTGCGCTCATATTATTTCGCGTGGTATGGGAGCTAGCTTGATGCTGTTCTGATTGTCTGTGTTCAGGTTCTACTAAGATTTGGAATCCGGCGCTTACATCTCGCATACCGCCAGTCATGACGTCTTTAAAGACAGCGCGACGCCCTTGCTGGGCATATTCTACGATGGCTGCCCGCGCTTCATCGTAGGTTTTGTAAGTCATTGTCTGCATGCCTTTAGTTCGCTAGAAGCTCTTCTGGGCACTCCGCCACGATGGCGTGGTAGGGTGAAAGTTCTCTCAGTAGGTTTCTCCACAATGAACGGTCGAGCTTATGTGAGAGAAGGCTTTTTCGTGGCGGTGACACATACCACGTATTGGCTGTTAGCTCATCTTCTAACTGACCAGCTATCCAGCTGGAATAGCCAATGTAGGCAAAGAGCTGGCACTGAGGATGGTCCATCATAGTGATGGCTTCCTGATTCGTGCGCGCTGGTGTGAAAGAGGCGAATTCTGATGACTCTACTGTGATACTGCCGAAGAGTAGTTTGTCTTCTTTGACAGGACCACCGTGAAACGTAGGCACGTGCGAGAGTTCAGGCAATTCCCCAGCAGCGACTGCGTGCATGACCTTGCGGCCAGAGAAGGAGTTTATAATGAAGCCTTGAGCTCCGTCTTCTTCGCTATGCTCTGTAAGAAAGATGACAGATCGATAGAAAATGCCGTCTCTGATGAGTGGGGATGCAATGAGGAGCTGACCTGCCAGCGAGCGGAAAGAGTGGAGACTCTTCATTTTTTCAGTCTCAGCTTTGCTAACTTTGGCGTAATGACCATACGGCAGTAGCTATTTTTGTTCTTATTCTGAAAGTAGTAATCTTGATGGTAGTTTTCAGCTGGATAGAAAGTCTCAGCCTGGAGAAGTGCTGTGACGATTGGTTTATCAAAAGTCGGCTGAATGGCTTGGCTGGACTTTTGAGCGATCTCTTTCTGTTCCTCAGTATGGTAGAAGATGGTGGAGGCATACTGTGGACCGATGTCTGCGCCCTGGCCATCCACTTGAGTCGGATCATGGAGTTCCCAGAACCACCCTATTAAAGTGTCTGTGGAGATACGTGATGTATCGTATTTGATCTGAACGACTTCAACGTGTCCTGTTTTTTTACCGCAGACTTCTTCATAAGTGGGATTTTTGACATGTCCACCCATGTAGCCAGAGGTGACGGTGTAAACGCCTTCGAGTTGGAGGAAGACGGCTTCTACACACCAGAAGCATCCTGCGCCTAGAGTGATAGTAGCGGCGTCATCAGGTGCAGGTGTGCTTTCGGAAGGATCTTTAAGAGGGGTATTCATGTGTCTGACAGGGCGAGACGTAGCGTCTATGTATGTTGTGTAAGAGAAAATTATGCCAGCGGCGATAAGGCATCCATAAATAATAGCACGCATAAATGTTTTATTGGGTGTAGGCAGCTCGTGCTGCAGGAAGTGATGCCTTTAGGGCATTGATTCGAGTTTGATCTATTGGGTGAGTCCGGAGGAATTCTGGTGTCTGACTGCCTTGCCGCTGGTTATACGCGGCGAAGCGCTTCCAGAAGTTGACGGCTTCTTCCGGATTGTAGCCTGCGCGTGCCATATAGATCATCCCGATTCTGTCTGCTTCCAGTTCTTGTTTCCGAGAATGGGGGAGAGCAACGGCTAATTTCGTCCCTGTGTTATAGAGTGAAGTCGCAGCGTTGGTCGATGCGCCTTCTCCCAGCACAGCTCCTAAGAGGGCTCCACCGAGAGCTATGCCTCGCTGTTGCTGTTGGCGAACGCCTGCGTGATTTGCTGTGACATGAGTGATCTCATGTGCCAAGACCGCAGCGAGGCCGGCGTCGTTCTGAGTAATCTGGAAGAGTCCAGTGTGTATCCCGACTTTCCCGCCTGGGAGCGCGAAGGCATTCGGTGTTTTATCGTTAAAGACGACAAATTCCCAGTCAGCATTCGCGAGAGGAATGACTCGTTTCAGCCGTGCTGCGACTCTCTGGACGGGGGCGTTGTAGCGAGAGTCTCGGTTAATGGACTTTTCTTGTTTGTATTTCTGAAAAATTTGAGAGCCCTGACTGCGAAGTGAGTTAGACGCTCCTGCCGCGATCGGGCGGCCCTGGGAGTCGATTGCAGACGGAGGTGCGCAAGAACTGATAAAGACAGAGGCGGAGAAGAGTGAAACAAGTGAAATGGTCTTCATTCTGGGGACATTCTGTGAGAAAGGGAGGCCTCTGTCAAATTTGCTCGCTGGACTCTCATAGGGTGTTTCGTTAGACATTTAGCTCTATGGAACAAAGCACTAACCCTTATGAGGCTCCTATCACATCAGCTATTCCCGCGACTGACGATATTAGCCGCCAGATGCAAGGTATTCAATGGCCTCTGACTCTTTCTTTTAAAATCCTCGCCCTCACAAAGCAGGCGACTGTGACGGACGCGAATGGCCAAGTCGTGCTCTATACAAAGCAGAAGTTTTTTAAATTTCGGGAGCATGTTGAGATCTTCACCGATAAGTCTCGCAGCACTCTTCTAGCTGAGATCAAAACACGAAAAATTATCGATTGGTCTGCCCGCTATAACTTTACCGATGCCCAAGGTGGCGAGATCGGGAGTGTCGGTCGTCGCGGCTGGCGCAGTATCTGGCGTGCACATTACGAAGTCTTTAATCCAGGCGATGATACAGTAGATTTTACCCTACGTGAGGAAAACCCCATTTCAAAAGTCTTCGATAGTCTTTTGGGTGGCATTCCTGTTTTAGGTGTTCTCACTGGCTACTTATTTCATCCACGGTATGCTGCGGCTGATCAGTCTGGGACTGTAGCCATGCGGATGACGAAGCAACCCGCCTTCTGGGAAGGTCGCTTTAAAATCGAAAAGTTCAGCGACCTAACAGAGCGCCAAGAGCTAAATCTCGTCATGTCTTATATGATGATGGTCATGCTCGAGCGTCAGCGAGGTTAGAAGACTAACCTTGTCGTTTTACAAGACCAATCAGAAAAAGGAACTGGCAAAACCAGGCGACGCTACAATCAGAGAGATGACTCGGCGCGGTTTACGTTAAGGAGCCTTTCGCTGCGTCTTTCCCATGAGCCTTCGTTTTCCGCCGGTCGTAGTGAAAAAAGTCATAGCCGCAGGACTAGGAAACAGTCGTGTAGGCTGTGGCTTTACCTTCTGAGATGCAGCTCTGTAGCCATGCGAGGAGTTCATTGACTTCACTGCTTTCGCTACGCAGGCCAGCTAGAGCACTCCAGTCTACGTGTGATCTATTCTTCGATGCTGCAATGCGTGTCACGTCTAAACGTGACATCAAGGCCTCCGTCTCACGTGGATGAGCATTTATGATGTTAGAGGCGCGCGGAAGGTCATCGAGAATTTCAGGGGATAGGCCAAATGTCGTTATACCGATTCCGAACTCTTGAGCCAGTGCACGTAGCGCATCACCAAGTGCTTCATCTTCGATCGGGAGAGCGTAGATGAGTTCGCCTTGCTGAGCCCACTTCGAGGCACTTAGGCATTGGAAAAAGTCTTCACGAAATGTCTCAAGCGCGGGAATGATACGAAGGCGTGCTGCAGCTAATGTGCAGGGTGGCAGACCTAAATTGCTTTTCAGACTGAGAGCTGCGGAGTCGAGCGTCATTTCTTCGTCAGGAGCATCACCCGTTTCCCAATCGACGAGCACGACTTCAGGGTATTTCCAGAGATTGCTGATAGGGGATTCTTCACTAAAGGCATCGCGGAAGACGAAGGGGAAGCGTCCACTGACTTCATAGTAGCGGATCACAATGGCGCGGAACTTTTTGATCCGTTCCATTGCTGCATCCATCCGTGAGAGCTCGCCGCCATCTCCACCCACCTCGTCTAGGCGAGCCTGACGCATAGAGAACATTTCCTGTGCTCCTGTGAGAGCAGGGACTGGTGCCGTCCGTTTGTAGTAGCCCTGTCCTTTCTCCACTTTCGCGATCGGTGATGCAGGATCACACGACATGATGGAAAAGTGATAACGGAGAGATGCATCCGAATAATCTCCCTCTAACTGCATACGAACGAGTCGAATGAGCTCAGTGCCTTTGATTGCCTCCTTAGGGTTGGATGGCAAGATAGCTGAGAGCAGATCGGTCAATTGCTTACGGAGACTCATGTGAAGACAGAAAAGGGATAAATGTTTCGAAGGGAAAACGGGGCTGACAAATGTCTCCACACATCCAACGGGAGACTTGGACTCTGCGGCAAGAAGATAGTCGGAATTATTTTAGAAAATGATGCTCAAATGGCTCTTTTTTTAAAGACATCTAAATTATTGTGAATAGGTTCTTACTATTCTGACTCGCATCGTCTCAGACCATTGAATACTTCACTCACGTTCTACGTCTCATCTGTATTATGATTATTTCCCCTCAACGCTACTTTATCGCCCTCATTGGAGCTTTTTTCCTGAGTCTACTCCCAGCATCCGCTCAAGTTACGGCAAAGCAGATTCTCGAGAATATTCGCTTCAGTGCGACTCTTCAGGAGACAGATCTCACTGGGCACGTGCGAAAAGGAGGGAAAAAGATGCCGATTCATCTCTTCATGCGTGGAGAGAATATACAGTTTCACCTTTCCGATAAGAAGAAGCTCAATCGCTTCCACGTTCGCCTCGGCAAGAACGATATCGACCTGTTCGAGGTGGGGGATTCTGGTAAGACCAAAGCCTTTCCTGCGAAAAAATTAGGTGAGGCCATCGGAGGCACAGACCTTACCTATGAAGATCTCGCTCTTCGTTTTCTTTACTGGAATACTGGTAAGATAGTAGGTGAAGAAAAAGTCGGTATTCATGACTGCTATAAAATCCGCATCGTGAATCCGACGGGCAAAGGAAAATATAGCATCGTCTACGTCTGGGCCCATAAGAAGTATTATGCACTGATTCAGGTGTTAGGCTATAACAAGGCTGGTGAACCACTGAAGAGCTTTAAAATCACTAGTATCATGAAGGTAGGCAAGTTCCACACCATCACGCAGATGCGTATCGATACGATGGATCCGAAAAAAAATCGCTCTAAAGGAGTGACTTATTTAGAATTCAAAAAGCCGAGCAAAATCCGCACGAGAGGTGGTGGACCTCGCTAGAGTGAAGACTCTTCTATTTTAAAATAGCGAGCCAATCCTGGTTGTCTGGAGCGATGAGATTCTCAGAGTTCCAAGGCTTCGCTTCGAGAGTCTCTCCAGACCGAGGATTGAACCAGCTAATGGTCTTCGCAGCAGGAAAGGCGAATGCCTGAGTGCCTCCATCAGGTAGGTAAACGAGCGCTGTCGAGTCATTTGCTAGGCAGTAAGTTTTTCCTTTGCGAGAGGTATTATTTACTAGATCGCTGCGATTAGTCATTTCAGCAAATGGTAATCCACTGTTCTCGAAGAATCTAATCGCGATAGCTGCGTAGTCCCAGCTTTTGTCGCGACTTCTCCAGTCCTCGCAGAGAAGATCATTTTCGGGTAATTTATAGCCGAAGTAGTATTCCACTCCTGCTCCGCCAGCCATGAGATTCCCCCATAGGACTGACTTGCGAATGTCATGCATATCCCAGCTGCGGTTCTTATCTTTCACACGAGTAAAGCCTTTATAACCTGTGTCTGGTGGGCAGCCGGTGGATGCGTTTCCTTGCTCGTCATTGCAGACGACCCACGGGTGGCCGGCGGCAGTCGACTCCTTGACCCACTGGTATGTTCTAGCGTGAACGCGGCTCCAGTCATTCTGAAGGGAGACTCCGGAAAGGGTGGGTTTCCCGAGATGTGGACGGTATTTGAGCTCCTGCTGATGCGGATAGGTGTGGAGTATGATATTTGAATCATAAGCGTCTAGCCAACCGATGTATTCCGCACAGGCACGTTGGTTCTCGTAGCTCTGCGTATTCTCTTCGCCGACATTCCAGCTAAGCGCTAGGTGATGCCCGAAGCGCGCGACCAGTTCACGGTAATACAGGGCGCGTTCTGGCCCGAGCACCCCGCCATCGAGCGCAGCGGGAACGTGAGAGAATCCTCCTTTTGTTCCGTGTCCGCGTTGCAGGTCGTCATTCTCAGTTTCCTGCATCTTGAAGTTTAAATGCAGACCTCGTGATTGGGCATGAGTGAAGAGAATGTTCCACTGATCTAATTTACTGCAGTCATAGTGGAATTTTGCTTCGCGGGAGATGAATGGCCACACGTTATCGCCATCGCCACCAGCATTGTAGGTGAGGAAAGAGAACGCGTTTACGCCTTTATCCGCTAGATAATCAATAGCTCCGATGAGGCCCTTTCCTTTACCATCCTTCCATGTTGGGCTCGTTGGCTTCCAGTCCTTGATGTGTGCGGCGTAGCTTTTCAGCGGTCCTTTCTTCGGATTATGGGCGATGGTTCCGTCGAAGTCTTTAAATGCCAATAATGTCTCTGGAGCATCGGCACCTGCTTTGAAGAATCTACTTTGAGAGCCAGCGAATTGTAAGTATCTCTGGCCAGTGTATGCGAGTCGGCC
>CALFDI010000052.1 GCA_937952875.1 uncultured Verrucomicrobiales bacterium | reverse complement strand
AAAAGGGCTGACGGGGCGCATGCTGGCATTGCTCGGTAGAAAGGCTACAGCAGAGGTATGAGAGAGCTAAAGATTCAGGCGCCAGCGAAGATTAACCTGACCTTGCGAATTAAGGGGAAGCGCGATGATGGCTTCCACGAGCTGGAGACGCTTATGGTGGCAGTGCCAGGGCTCGCCGATACGTTAAGTGTGTCGCCTGCGAAAGAGTATAGTCTTTCCTGTTCTGCTGAAGGAGTTCCCTTAGATGAGTCGAATCTCGTGACACGAGCAGTTCGGGCATTTGAGAAAAAGACCGGGATAAAGTGTCGGTATAGTATTCATCTAGAGAAACGCGTCCCTCACGGAGCTGGGCTAGGGGGGGGGTCGAGCGATGCTGCATCGGTCTTGCTAGCGCTTGATCATCTAGAAGGCACGCAGTTAGGAAAAGAGGTCTTATCTGATCTCGCTGCGGAATTCGGCTCTGACACGTCATTTTTTATCTATCAGCAGCCATGCTGGTGCCGAGGGCGCGGTGAGTGTGTGACGCCTACTGATCTAGACCTGCAGGGCACAGTTGTTCTCTTAAAGCCTTCCTTCGGTGTGTCGACTCCAGAGGCCTTTAAGGCCTATGCGCAGTCAGTGGAACTAGCGGATATTCCATATGGAGCACAGATTTTTCCGTGGGGTGAGCTCGTGAATGATCTAGAGCGCCCAGTCTTTCAAAAGCACCTCTTTTTAGCTGAAGGAAAGCGCTGGCTACTAGAGCAGGCTGGAGTTCACGGGGCGATGATGAGTGGCTCAGGGAGCACCTTATTTGCGCTGGTGGAGGATCAAACGTGTGGGCTGGCTATACTTGAGAATGCTCGGAAAGAGCTCGATCCGCATCTGTGGGGCTATGTCGGCGATATCTCTGGGCAAAAGACCTTTCTGCTCTAGAAAAATTAGGCTCCCTTGTGTCATCCCTCTGCTAGATCGTTTCGGCGGGTTGACAAGGCGCAAGCAGATCTTCAATGTCTGAAAAGAAGCTAGTAAGCACATGTGCCCGAGCTGCTCTTAACCCTTTTTTTGACTTTAAATCGTGTATTCCAACGAAGATTACCTTTTGCAGCTTATCGTAGAAGCTGGCCTCATCACTGATGAAGAAATCAACGAATTTCGCGCTACCACATCGCCAGATGAGAGTGTCGTGTTTGCGATCGTAAATGCGGCCCGCCTCTCCGAAGGGCAGATCGCTCAGGTCGCTGCTGGAAATGCAAGTATGGAGTATATCGATCTGGATACGATTTCGATCAGTCCAGACGTGATGCAGCTCATTCCACCAGAGGCGGCTAAGCGCTATAATGCAGTGCCTATCTCAGATGATGGAGTTTACATCACTGTCGCCATTGCGGATCCTCTCAATTTCGAAGTCTTAGACTCGTTGCCGCACGTCTTTGAGCGAGAGATCACAACAGTCGCCTCGACTTTTTCCTCTATTACAGAGCTGGTGAAGCACACTTTCGGAGCTGCTGGTGGCTCATCGAACGGACTTGCTATCGCTAGTGACGAAGAAGGAGATGCTCCTATTATCCGCCTCGTTCAGTCTATCATTCTCGATGCCTTCGAGATGCGCGCATCCGATAGTCATATCGAACCAATGGAGGATACTCTCCGTATCCGTTACCGTGTTGACGGGAAATTGATCGAAGTAGCGAATCATCCGAAAAAGCTCGTTCCAGCCATCATCGCCCGTCTTAAGGTTATGAGTGGAACCATGAGTATCGCTGAGAAGCGTCTTCCTCAGGACGGCCGTATTCAGCTCACGCTCAATGATGGGAAAATGGTCGATTTCCGTGTGTCCTCTGTGCCGAGTAATCACGGCGAGAGTATCGTTATGCGTATCTTGGATAAGTCCGCCCTCGTGCTAGGACTCGCCCAGCTAGGCTTCCTTTCGGATGATGAGGCGACCTTCGAAGAGCTTATTAAGCTTCCAGATGGCATCATCCTCGTTACTGGACCGACTGGATCTGGAAAAACCACCACTCTTTACGCCTGTCTCAACTACATCAATAAGCCGGACAAAAAGATCATCACGGTCGAAGATCCTGTGGAATACGAGATGCCTGGTATTAACCAAGTCATGGTGCAGACAGACATCGGGATGACCTTTGCCGCTGCTCTCCGCTCCATGCTTCGTCAGGCTCCGAATATCATCATGTTAGGAGAGATTCGTGATGCTGAGACTGCGAACATCGCGATCAATGCCTCGCTCACAGGTCACCTCGTCTTTTCAACACTGCATACGAACGATGCGCCGAGTTCCGTAGCTCGTCTCGCAGATATCGGGATCAAACGCTTCCTCATCGCCTCTGCTGTCCGTGCTGTCATCGCTCAGCGTCTCGTGCGTGGGCTTTGTAAGAACTGTAAGGCTCCAGTCGAATTGACTGATAAGCAGATCCGCGAACTTAAGCTGGATCCGACTCGTATGGAGAATTCTACGATCCTCGGCCCACAGGGCTGTATCCAGTGCCGTCAGGGTGGATACCGCGGACGTATGGGACTTTTCGAAATCTTTAAAGTCGATGATCAAGTCCGCCACATGATCAACCAAGAGTTGACCTCGCCACAGCTCCGGAAACGGGCGCGTGAGCTAGGGATGCGCACCCTGCGAGAAGATGGTATCCGTAAGATACTCGCGGGGAAAACCTCCGCCGAAGAAGTGCTCGCCGTTACAACTGGTGATAACGACTAATCCACACACCTCGCTCACACTACACCTTTTCTCGTATACCCAATGGATACTCAACAAGTTACCGAACTCCTTATTAGCCGCGGCCTGATCGATCAGGCGCTCGCTCAAGACATCACTCACGAGGTCGAAACAGGGGGTAAAAGCGTCGCTGATGTTCTGGAAGCCTATCAGGTTATTTCTTCGAAGAATGACCTCTGGGCTATGGTCGCTCAAGAGCTCGGCTCTCAGCTTGTCGAACTCAGCGAATGGGAACAGCCGCCTGAATTGGCAGCACTCATGCCTGCTGGACTCGCTCGTATGCACGGCGCTATTGTCGTTGGTGCTGATGAGAATGGAGTGCAGGTTTCCCTCGTCAATCCTCTCAACCCGCAGACAATCGAAGATCTCCGTTTTGCTATCGGTCAGGAAGTTACCGTCATGGTAGCGCCTCCAGAGCAAGTCGAAGAAAAGATCAACCAAGCCTATGGTGGTGATGGTAAGGCGATGGAGGATCTGCTCGGGCAGCTTCAGAGTATCAATCTCGACACTGCAGACGCGAATGCAGAAGCAGAAGCGAATTCCGCCCCGATTATTCGTTTTGTTGATCTCGTTCTGTTCCAGGCGATTAAGGAAAAAGCCTCTGACATTCACTTCGAGCCATTTGAGAACGAATTCCGCATTCGCTATCGAGTCGACGGGTCTTTGTATGAAATGGCGCCGCCGCCAGTGCATCTGGCCACACCGATCATTTCCCGCGTGAAGGTCATGTCTAACATGAACATCGCAGAGCGCCGTATCCCTCAGGATGGCCGTATCGTTAAAGATATGGGTGATCACTCAGTGGATATGCGTGTCTCATCTCTGCCAACTCAGTATGGTGAGTCTGTCGTCCTTCGTGTTCTCGATCGCTCTTCTGTGAATCTTGATTTGAATGCGCTGAAGCTCCCGCCGCATATTCATGAATATATCTATGATACGATTCATAAGCCAAACGGGATTTTCATCGTCACTGGCCCGACTGGTGCTGGTAAGACCACGACGCTTTACGCGGCTCTGAAGGAGATCAATACGATTGATGCGAAGCTTTTAACTGCTGAAGATCCTGTCGAATATGACATCGAAGGAATCATTCAGATTCCCGTCCAGGAAGCGATCGGAGTGACGTTTTCTCGTATTCTCCGCGCCTTCCTGCGTCAAGACCCAGACCGTATCATGGTAGGGGAGATGCGGGATAAAGAAACGGCTCAGATTGCGATTCAGGCCTCACTCACAGGTCACCTCGTTCTCTCGACACTTCACACGAATGACGCCCCAGGTGCTGTCACGCGTCTCGTCGATATGGGGATCGAGCCATTCCTCGTCGCCGCATCGCTCGAGGGTATTCTCGCTCAACGTCTCGTCCGGACAATCTGCCCAGACTGTAAGGCT
>CALFDI010000051.1 GCA_937952875.1 uncultured Verrucomicrobiales bacterium | reverse complement strand
GACAGAGAAATCGCGATCGTGACTAGGCCAAATATCACGAACAGGGCGAGCCCTTCTTCCTCATCTCGAAGGCGCTTCCAACGCTTTTGAATAATCCCTCCCCAGACGAGAAAGTTCACACTACAGCCCATCATAATAATGATCAGCCAGCCCTCGATTAACCAGCCATTCCCCCAGTCAGAATAATACCCCACACTGTCATTATGCGGGCTAAAGCCTCCAGTGGCGACTGATGTGAAGGAGTGACAGACAGCATTGAACCACGTCATTCCCATCGCGTGCAGAACGACTGCACAAAGGATGGTGAAGCCAATATAGAGACGCCACAAAGTGAGCGCTGTGTCACGAATACGTGCCGTGCTGGCCTCTCCTGTGGCCACAGACGACTCATTACGAAAGAGATTTTTCCCACCGACACCCATGGCCGAGAGCACCGCGACGAATAAAACCAGTATTCCTAACCCACCAAGCCACTGGGTAATACTCCGCCACATCAAGAGTCCACGCGGCCAGCTCTCGATATCCTTCATTACCGTCGATCCCGTCGTCGTGAAGCCAGACACGGACTCAAAAATGGCAGCTGCAGGGGCCAGTCGAGGCTCGCACAGCATATACGGAATCGCCCCGAATATACCGGAGAGTATCCACCCCAGCCCAACGATGACGACACCTTCTCGGCGCGGGATTTTCTGCACCTTCCCCATTCCCATTAGCACGAGGAGGATGCCTGCTGTCGCCGTGAGACCTGCCGAGATGAGTAAAGCCTCGGCCGCAGACTGTGCCGCAGCACCATGATCGAGATGAGTAAATAGCAGACAGAATAGCATCGCCACGCTCTGAAGAAGGAGGAGGAGGCCTAGGATCTTCGCTAAGATACGGAAATTCATGATACTCTGGAGAAAAAAGCTACGCTCAAGTGCCTAGCGCACGAGCTTTAAGAACGCCTTGCGAGCCTTCGGCCCAACCATCGCATAAATGGTATCTCCAGGAGAGAGCACATCTTTCGGACTCGGAACATCGGCGTGAGTCCCCTGCATCCGTGCCACTAACACACAGCCCTCTGGCCACTCCACCTCTTCCACCATGTGTCCTGCTGCGATAGAGCCCTTTTTCACAGTCGTTTCTATAACCTCGCCGGCATCTAACTTCTTAACTGTATGGAACTGATCTGAAGTGATGAATCTCTCTAGCTCGCGGCGAGTCGCATCACGCGGACTGACCGCAGCGAGCATTCCGAAGTGCTTACCACTTCCACTAATGGCGTCTGCATAATCTGCTCGATGTATGAGCGTTAGACAGTTCTTAGCACCTAAAGGATTCGCCTGCAGACACGTCATCACATTATCCTCATCGCTACCAGAGCATGCGACGAAGAAATCAGCGTCCCCCAACTGCTCTTCTTCCAATTGGCTCAGCACCATGCCGTCCGCATTGATCACCGTCGTATTCGCTAACTTATCAGCTAACGAACGCGCTCGATGTGGGTCTTTTTCAAAAATACGCACGCGAAATTCCCAACTCTCTAGCATCTGGGCGAGTGACAGCCCATACTCCCCGCCGCCAAAGATCACAACTCTGAGGGCCTCGCGCTCACCCTTTCCATTCTGGAGGCGATCACTCAGTGTCCGCAACTTACGCGGCTCACCGAAGACAGTCACCACATCTCCAGCCGCTAGTGCATCATCTGCCTTCGGCACGAAGTGTTGTCCCTGCCGTGACACTGCGGCTATTCGTGTTCTCTCTGGGAGCTTTAGCTCTTTTAGTGGCTTCTGATCTACATCGCTCAAGTCAGCCACGCGCACCTGCTGGAGTTCGATTCTACCACGCGCCACCTCTTCTACTGCTAGACAGTCAGGATTTCGGATAAATTTTGCTAGCTCAATCGCGCTCAGCCTTTCCGAACTGAATAAGTGATCGATCCCGAAATGCCCGCGATAATCGAAGAGCCATTCTTCACGCTGCAAACCTGGGTGAACACGGCAAATCACCTTAGTCGCCCCCATTTTCTTCGCTAGACTAGACGAGACGATATTTGCGGAATTATTACTCGTTAGAGCGAGAAAGAGTTCACACTCCGCCACTCCTGCCTCGATCAGAGACTCCACTTCCGTGCCATCTGAATTAAGAATACGCGCATCGAGCTGATCTTCTAACTCTTGTGCCAGCTGAGCGTGATACTCGATCACAGTGATGCTGTGTGACTCGAGAGAGAGGGACAGAGCCAGATGGCGTCCGATTTCCCCTGCACCGACAATGATAATATTCATAAAAATAATTCAGCTCACCGCTAGGTCTAGAAGTGGCCGCGGGCAAAAGTGTCACTGACACCCCCTCGCAATCCAGAAGAAAACGCCTCGTGTTTCTCATCGCTTTCTATTGACAACTCTCACTTATTTAGCCCGAAAAAAGCCACGCACACCCTATCATCTCCCGCTATCAGGTCAGGAGACTTCTCTTCTTTCTCTCAAAAATCCAATTTTCCTTCAAAGATTCTCACACTGAAGACAGAGAGCGATATATCTCATCGACTCACCTTTCTTATCGCAAAAAATTAAATATCTATTAGATCCTAACACAGACACACGAAAATCATGGACAATAATCCCTACTCATCCCCAGAAACACACGCAGGTTACGGTGCAACTCCAGGTGGAGCGCTCACGCCAAAAGAAATTCTTTTTTCCTTTAAGGGGAGAATCAGTAGATCTGTTTTCTGGATTTATACAATAGCAGCT
>CALFDI010000050.1 GCA_937952875.1 uncultured Verrucomicrobiales bacterium | reverse complement strand
GAATCCAGGACGGACATTGCCGCCGGAGCGAGCTTTTTGACCTTTGTGTCCCTTACCGGATGTTTTACCGAGACCAGAGCTTTCACCTTTACCAAGACGCTTGACGCGATGCTTAGCGCCTGGATTTGGCTTAAGAGTATGAAGTTTCATGAGAATGAATGTATTTAAAAATGGAGTAATGGATGAGTAAGCGAGGAGTGAAACACTATCTGTCTACAGTCGCTCACTCATTCATAGGCTAGAGTGATTCCTTCTTTTCCTTACCGCGAAGCTTCATGACCTGGTCACGAGTGCGGAGGAGAGTCAGGGCCTTAAGTGTCGCTTTTACGACGTTAGCATGGTTATTCGATGCAAGAGACTTCGCGAGGACGTTCTTGATACCAACTGCTTCACAGACGGCACGGACACCACCACCAGCGATGATCCCTGTTCCTGGAGACGCTGGCTTGAGAAGGACTGTTGCACCACCATATTCAGCCTGAACTGCATGTGGGATGGTTCCTTCGTGGAGATTCATCTTCACGAGTTCCTTCTTTGAAATTTCAGATGCCTTCTTGATGCAGTCAGCGACTTCATTGGCTTTGCCAAATCCGACACCAACTTTGCCCTCTTTATCGCCTGAGACGACGAGTGCAGAGAAGCTGAAGCGACGACCACCTTTTACAACCTTTGAGCATCGGTTAATGAAGACGACCTTTTCAGTCAGACCATCATCTTCCTTCTGTTCACGTGGTCCACGACGATCGTTGCGAGGTCCACGACCGCGGCCACCAGGACCACCGCCACGGTTACCGCCACCGTATCCACCACGATTGCCACCACCAGTATTTGCTGGTGCTGTTTGAGTTGCTGCAGCTGCTGGAGCGTCAGCAGCTGGCTTTGGAGTATTTTCTTCTGTTGCCATTATAGGTGAGGAATAGGGATTAGAACTTGAGGCCTGCCTCACGAGCGGCATCAGCGAGAGATTTGATTTTACCGTGGAAAAGGTGACCACCGCGATCGAAGACGACTTCTTCGATGTTAGCTCCTTTTGCGCGATCTGCGATAAGCGCACCTACCTTAGCAGCGGATGCGGAATTTGAAGAACCATTTTCAATGCTCTTATCTGAAGATGCTGCTGCGGCGAGAGTGCGGCCAGCGACATCATCAATAAGCTGAGCATAAATATGCTGGTTAGAATATGATACTGCGAGACGCGGACGAGTCGCTGTGCCTGATACCTTTTTACGGATACGGGTATGAATGCGACGGCGGACCGCTTTACGATTGAGAGTGCTCATTAGTAAATAGAAGAGTTAAATGTTAAATGCTGCTCGTTTACTTACCAACGGACTTACCAGCCTTACGGCGGACATATTCCCCAACATAACGCACACCCTTGCCTTTGAATGGCTCTGGTGGGTAGTAGGAGCGGACTTCAGCAGCGAACTGCCCGACGACTTGTTTATCGATGCCTTCGACCTTGATCTTTGTATTGTCAGCGACTGTGACAGTCAGTGACTCAGGGATCGGGTGAAGAACTGGGTGAGAGAATCCAAGGTTAAGATCAATTTCTTTCCCTTTAACGGAGGCACGAAGACCTACGCCGTGGATTTCAAGCTCTTTGCTAAATCCATTGGTAACACCCTCGATCATGTTTGAGATGATGGAGCGGGCTGTTCCGTGGAGAGCGCGATGAGAGCGGTGATCAGAAGCACGATTGACTGTGACTTCTGCGTCCGCGATTTCGAGGGATGTGCCCTCTGGAAGTTGGAATTCGAGAGACCCTTTAGGTCCTTCGACTTTAACCAAACCGTTAGACTCGGTCACTTTGACCTTATCTGCGAGTGTGATTGGCTTTTTACCGATACGTGACATAATGTATGTGTCCTTTCTGTAGAAAAGTGTGAGAATATGGTGATTACCAAACGTAGGCGAGTAGCTCGCCGCCGATGTTTTGACGCTTAGCGGAGTGGCCAGTCATGAGTCCACGTGAAGTGGAGACGATGGCGATACCGAGACCATTGAGAACACGCGGCATATCATCCGCACCGACATAACGGCGAATACCTGGCTTAGACATACGCTTGAGGTCTGTCAGGGCTGGCTTGCCATCTTGGAATTTTGTCTTCACGACGATTTCTGGGAACTTGCCTGAAGTGTTAACTTCGTAGCCCCAGATGTAGCCCTGCTCTTCAAGGATACGAGCAATCTCGACCTTAATCTTAGAGTGAGGGGCAGTGAATGTAGCGTTTCCGGCGCGTGATGCGTTTTTGAAACGAGTGAGGAAATCTGAAATAGGATCGCTGAGAACGGCCATAATAGTATAAAGTTAGTAAGTTCTAATTTAGTGCTTAGGCAGCTGAATCAGCTTTCTTAGTCTCACGGAACGGCATTCCGAGAGCTTTAAGAAGTGCAAAGCCTTTTTCGTTAGTGCCACCAGTGGTGACGAAGATGAGGTCAAAGCCGATGTTACGCTTGATCTGATCGAGCTCAACTTCAGGGAAGATTGACTGGTCCTTGATGCCCATAGCGTAGTTGCCACGGCCGTCGAAAGACTTTGGAGAGATACCACGGAAGTCACGGATGTTCGCCGCTGTGATATTGATGAAGCGGTCGAGGAATTCCCACATGTGCTCGTTACGGAGAGTCACACGTGCACCAACAGCTTCGCCCTCACGGACTTTGAAGTTAGCGACGGACTTCTTCGCGTAGGCGACTGAAGGCTTCTGTCCGGTGATGCGGGCGATTTCTTCGACGGCATCTTCCACTGCTTGCTTACGATCAGATGCGGAACCAACGTGTGTGGTTACGACGATCTTTTCGAGCGCAGGGACTTCGTGAATGTTCGTTAGGCCGAGCTCTTTCTTGAGCTGGTCAACGACTTTCTCTTTGTAGAATGTCTGGAGTGTAGGAGTCATAATTGCGGGTCAGCTGGAGTTGCTTAAGCGCGCCAGAAAACTTTAATCACCTAACGAAGCGCGTATGCCTCTGGAGATGATCGAAAGTAGGTCTGGCTAGCCTACCTTCTTGAGATTTGAAATGTGAATTGGCCCCTCTTGCTCGAGGATGCCGCCTTCTTGATT
>CALFDI010000049.1 GCA_937952875.1 uncultured Verrucomicrobiales bacterium | reverse complement strand
ACCGCGATGATGATGTGAGGCAAAAGTCCCTTAAACAATTGCTGGCTGAAACAGGATCAGAACGATTTCTCATAGGAGATTTTAACATGACGGCTCACACCACTGAGTCACTTCTCGCAGCACCTACAGGGCCCACATTTCCATCAAAGGCACCGACCCGTCGTATAGACTGGATCCTGCACCCACAGACATGGCAGTGCATAGAGAGTCGGGCTATTTCAACGGACCTATCAGATCACAGCTTTGTCGTCGCGACATTTCGTCTCAAGTGAGGAGCGATCGATCTTATCTATGAAGACACTCTTTCTGTGAGCTTCCTAAGAGACGAGCTTGCGAGAATTTCTCATAAAGGGTAAAAGCCTCTTTATGGCAGGAAAACGCGCACTTCTTATCGGCTTGGGCTGTATACTTATCAGTCATCTTTATGCTCAAGACACAGACCTTCAGAGTAAGGAAAAGACTGAACGTTATCATTCTCTTCTGTTGAAACGCCCTGATTCTGAGAGCGTATTTTCTCGTTTCTTCGATGAATGGCTTAATACACGAACGACGGATGAGCTTCAGGCCTTTCTCGAACAGCGAGCAGCTACAGATGGCATCGCTGGCTGGAAGCTCCTGAGTGCCTACCATGTGCAACAGGGCAATGATGAAGAGGCATTAAAGGCACTCAGAACTGCGGGAGAAAAAGGCGCAGTAGATGGTGCATATCACATGAGCATGGCTCGCTTGTTAGCGCGGCTTCTACGATTCGAAGATGCAGTTGAATCACTGGATAAGATAGATTCTACGGAGGTCGATCTGAGCGCAGAGGCGGCAAGACTGCGAGGTGTCTATTTTACAAGAGCAGGGCATATCGATAAAGCGGTAGCCGCATGGGAACAGGCGATGGCGAGTGCCCCGAGCGATACAGATCTCTTAGAAGATGTGATAGATCTACAGATAGAAGAGGGCTTGTATAAAAACGCACTCGCTACTTCTGAGAAGCTTGTTTTAATTACTAAAGATCCGTATCTCAGAGCTCTTAGAGTGATGAGTGCTGCTGATGTGCAGCTCTCTATGGGACTGAGAGAAAAAGCGATCGAGCGATTCGTCTCTTTACTAGATCAGACGGGCGAAGGCTCTTGGCTAGAGCGCGAAGTGATAGCGAAGCTCGAAGATGTCTATCGGCGCGAAGATGATACCGTAGGAATGCACCAGCAGTTCACAGAGCTGCGTGAAGCACATCCACGGCGAGTTTCTCTGCGTCGCACGTTAGCGGGCATACTGGCTCAGCAGGGAGATGTGGATGAAGCGATTACGTTATTTCGTGAAGTTCTGAAAATCACGCCTGGTGACACGGAGAATCGTGAAGCCTTTATCAAAGTGCTCGCAGAGCATCATCGCTATGATCTCGCGATTGCAGAATTAGAAGTTCTGATAAAGTCGAATCCTGAGGCGAATGAACTTTTACTCCGTCTAGCGAATCTGAAAAAAGAAAAAGGCGATGAAAAAGGGGCGAGAGAGGCCCTTCAGTCATACATAGAGAGAACGGCTGTTGATCCCTCAGGAATTATTTCTGCAGCCAAGCTGTATAAAGAATTCGATCAAAAAGATAAGTCTTATCAAATACTACAAAAAGCATACACAGAGCATAACGAGTCTGCAGAAATCGCCGAAGCCCTCGCTAGTTATCTCGCCGATGAGAAGCGTAAAAATGAGGCGATAGAGATTTGGAAAAAACTGGCGACTGAAGGCGGGCGAGAGAGAGTATTAGCTGCAGCACGCTCTATGGCTGCACATTCATTTCGTGAAGACGCCTATAGCTTACTCAAAGAGTATATTGCGAATCACCAAGACGACGCCGTTTACTTAAATGAGCTATGCAGATTTGCGCTCCTCATTGGAAAGGAGGGCGAGGTAATAGACTCTGCTGTGCATCTTGTCTCTCTGGCTCAAACAGCCATTGATCTAGGCGCAGCATTAGATCGGGCAGGTCGTTTCATTACGAAATCTGAAAAGGATCACGATTACATATTGGCTCTAGAATCTAAAGCGTCTCCCTCAATCAATGATCTCTGCCTTTTAGCCGAACTTCATGATGCGCGTGGGGATTTAGTCAAGGCAGAGGCCGTCATGCAGCGTGTAGCAAATCGAGATGATAGCCTCATTGTAACGAATCAACATGTCCGCATGCGTGAAGCTCGTGGTGACCTAAAAGGAGCCATTGAGGTGATGGGGCAACTACTAGAAAAGGAAGGGGGGATGAAACCTGTCTTCCTCAGGAAACTAGTCGATTTAAATGTCATGGCTGGTGACCTAGATGCTGCACTTAAGCAAGTCGCTGTGTGGAAACGTCTCTCGCCTGGAGATAAAGCAGCTTGGGTAAGAGAGGCTGAACTTCTCGCAGAGTCGGGAGACATGAAAGCAGGCATCATTGCGATGCGCCGAACTGCAGCAAAGTTCAGCGATGATAAAGACATGCAGAAAAAGCTGATCGCCATGTATAGCCAAGCGAAGGAGAATCGCGAAGCCAAACGCATTGTATGGAAGCTGTATGACGCTGCAGATCAGTTGAAAGAAAAGACGAACTATGCGAGTCAACTAGCAGAATTTTCGAAAAATGAAGGCACTTTGGATGAGTTGCTCGAAGTGTTTAAAAAACGCGATCGACGTAATAAAAAATCGATCGCGTCCCTTATGGCGATTGCAGAAATCCATAAGGTGGCAAATCGAACAGATGATTATCGACAAGTTCTTATAGAGGCATTGAGGCGTCGGCCGAATGACTTAAGTTTAATGAAAAAGATGGCTTCAGCTGAAGAAAAAGAAGGGCGCTTTGATCAGGCCATTTCTTTTATGAAAGAAGCAGTCTCTCAGGACTCTAGCAGTCAATCATCAGAAGATCTCGCCCGGATGTATATGAGAGGCGGAGATGTCGATAATGCTCTCTCTCTGCTAGCTCAGTTAGATGACGTTAAGCTCAATGCTAATCGTATCGAAACAATTGCTTCGTCTCTCGCAGACGCAAAAGAGTGGGAAGCCATGTTGCAGTTTCTTTCGAAATCAACAGAGGCTTTTCCTGATGATTGGAGGATAGGATATTTAAAGGCAGTCGGTGAATATGAAATGCGCGACTTTGATCAGGCCTACACGTCTTTTTTAAATCTATTACCACGGGTGAATAAGTTGCCTAGAGTCGAGCGGAAGCTCGCTGTTGAGTCCCTCAAGAGAGGTGGTAGAACTCAGCCAAGTATTCAACAAAGCCTCCTGTTAGGGTATGGAGTGAGTAATCAATTGCTAGTGGATTTAAGAGGGTTCAGGCAGTTTTCTAAACAGGCGTTTTTTCGTCATTCTAACTATCATAACAGTCGCCTTAGACTACCGAATTCGACTGAGATGCTGAGAGGGTATGCACTCGGACACATTATAAAAATACTAGATCAAAAAGAAAACGCTGATCGTGACGAGCTGATTGACCAAGTGATCGTAGCTGGTGTTTCCACCTTTCGCACTATGCTTGATACTGCTGAGGATGAGCCAGAGACACTCAAAAGCCTGGTGTCGAATTATGAGAGAAAACTTTCGGAAGATGCTGGGAATGCGGAGTTGTGGGCCGAGGCCATGCTGAGCACAGATATCTTCTCCTTTGATAAAGATGTGTGCATGGCTGGCGTGCGCGCATTGAAGAAGGATTCACCCATAGCAAGGCGCTTATGTGTCACACTGATGAATGAAGAAGACTATCGAGAAGAGGCGAGTGCATACCTTCTAGAGCAGTGGGAGAAAATGATAGACGAGGAAGATTCGAGGGCGGTCGAACTTGTTCAAAACGTCTTTTCTCCATGGTTGAATGATTCAAATGCTTCATCTGATGATGAAATACAGGATCTATTCAATAAGGCTCTATCTCTACTGCAGGCATCGTTTTTAACGAATCAAACTCGTGATGAGATAGGTGTTC
>CALFDI010000048.1 GCA_937952875.1 uncultured Verrucomicrobiales bacterium | reverse complement strand
GAAACGCTCCAACAGATCGAAGGAATCTCAGACTGCTCGTATACCGGAGGCATTCTCGGTCACTCGACTTATTCTGCTACAGCGCTCCTCACTGAGGATGGATTAATCGCTAGCATCATCCGACCTGGCCTAGAGACGATTCAAATCGAACCCACTTCAGACCGCTCTCGTCACGCTATTTTCACTGAAGATGTAGACGCTCCTCATCAGAAGATAGTTGACCATCTAGAGAACGCAGACACCCCAGATTTTGAAGGATTCGCTTCTGACGATACTGGTGAAATGATCGCCGCCTCCACCGGGCCTATCACTGTAGGCACCTTGATCAACACTCAGGGCACGAAGAAGAAGCGTTCATCTGCTACATTACCTCCTGAGAGAAAAATGGATGTCTTGGAGTATGAAATCGGCGTCGAAATTGGCTCAAGAGCCTTCGAATCTTCAACCGCATACAATAAAAACATCAAGAAAGCTCAAGCGGCCGCCCAATCTATTGCCTCAAATCTCGATGCACGCTTTCTTCATGCAGCTGGAATAAAGCATCGCCTCGGAACTGTTATTATACGCACAAATCCATCAACAGATCCGCTTCGGAGTCGAGTCGTTTCGACTGGTTTAGCTAAAAACGCCGATGTTAGCCTTGCTGCCTTCAAAAAATACTGGAATAGCAATCCAAACATTGTGGGAAACACACATGACATCGCTGTATATCATGTCAAAAGCCCTCCTTCAGGCCTAGCATACGTCGACAGCGTAGGATCTGAAAATCGCTACGCCACAGCTGGGGGAAAAGGAGCAACCAGCTGGGCTAACGCCACACTTGCTCACGAAGTCGGCCATTCATGGAGCCTCCCCCACTCCTCAGAAAAAAAACTCTCCTACGAATTCAAGCCTCGTAATCCTAAAGGATCACACAAAGTTGGTGGGTTCACTCGATACATCAGCATCATGCACAACAGCAGCAATCGCAACATCGGACGTCTCGCAACAGAAGAGGCTCAAGCTGTTTACGACGCACGCCAGAGAAAACGTAAGTATGGTGACTTGGTTCCAAATCCAAAAAGAGTCAAACCTTTCGGCTACAGAGACATCGCAAGAACCAAACCTGGCAGAGCAATTACTATAGATGTTATCAAAAATGACTACGATGCTAATAACGATGTGTTAGATGTCGAACTCCTTGATACTGTCAGCGCGAGAGGTGGAAAAATTTCCATCGCCAAGACACCCGGACCTGGAGGGAGAAGGCAGCTCACATACACACCTCCAAAACAATTTAGTGGCAAAGACTTTTTCCACTACACCGTATCTGACTCTACAGGCTTAAAAGACTGGGGAGCCGTTTATGTAGAAGGGCCTAATCAAGATATCGCAAACACGAAGAAAGAAATATATAACTATGATCTTGGCCCAGTCGGATCACGTGTAATGAAAGGCTGGACAGCTCTTACACCAAAATCCAAAGGTAAAGTCTCATGGAACCGAGCTGTGCAAGCTCGAGACAGAGGTGTAAAAGGGAGTCTTAACGCTATTAATAGAGACCTCATCGGGAGCACCGGTAAGGCGACACTCAGCCATAAAGTTTCCAATGGAATATGGGCCCTCATCATCAACTTGGGAGATAGTAGCTACGCCCATGACAAAATGACTGTAAAAGCTGAAGGACAAGTAATCGCATCTCAGATAAATTCAGCTGTAGGAGAATTCCCCTATATTGAAATCGATGTTGAAGTCACTGATGGAGAACTTAATCTGGAATTTTCCGATGAAGGAGGACAAGATAGAATGTGGACGGCCACACGCATCAGCTTAGAAAAAGTCATGAGCTACTAACTCTTCCAGCTTGATAATTACAAAAAAATGCAGCCTCAACTGAGAGCTGCACTTTTTTTATAGTAACGATAAAAACTTAGCCGAGTTTTTTGTCCGCAAGGGCTTTACTCCCACTCAATGCTTGCAGGTGGCTTCGTCGAGATATCATAGAGAACTCGATTAATACCTGACACTTGATTCAAAATATCTTGGCTAGTTTCTCGTAGAAGTTGTGCTGGTAGATCAACCCACTCGGCAGTCATCGCGTCTTCACTAATCACTGCTCGCAGATTTGTCGCCCATTCATAGCTCCGTTCGTCGCCCTTCACTCCTACTGTTTTCACAGGAATAAGTCCGGCATAGGCCTGCCACACTTTATCATACCACCCGTGCTCTTTGAGCTTACCAATAAAGATGGCATCGCATTCACGAATAATATCGAGACGCTCGAGGTCAACAGCTCCAGGACAACGCACTGCTAGACCTGGACCTGGGAATGGATGACGATTTAAGATATCTGGCTCAATTCCAAGCGCCGCGCCTAACTCCCTAACTTCATCTTTGAAGAGCTCTGCGAGAGGCTCTAACACTTTCCCTTGTTCCTGTAGTTCTAGTATTTTCGGAACTCGATTGTGATGAGTCTTAATGACTGAAGCTTTTGATTTCGCATTCGAAGCGCTCTCGATCACGTCTGGATAGAGGGTTCCTTGAGCTAGCATCTCAGCATCGCCTACCGAATCCCAGAATACCTTAATGAAAAGATTCCCGATGATCTTGCGCTTTTCTTCGGGATCATCTTTTCCTGCAAGACCAGCAAGGAATTCAGCAGACGCATCTACAGTTTCGATCGGCACATTCATGCGAGCGAAGTTCTCCTGCACCTGACGAGCCTCGTCTTTTCTCAATAAGCCGTTATCGACAAAAATCGCGCGGACATTCACTCCAGCTTCCTGAAGCAGAACAGCCAAGACTGTGGAATCAACGCCACCTGACACCCCGCAGACGACCTGACGATCACCCACGCGTTCGCGGATACCATTGATCATATCCCGTTTGAAGTCTTCGATTTTGAATGGCTGAAGCTGTTTCGCGAGACCGAGGAAATTTCTTAAAATGACGTTACCTTCATGTGAATGCGTCACTTCTGGGTGATACTGTATCCCGTAGAACAGCTCATTCCAGCAGAGAGAAACGGGTGTGCCTTTCTGATTTGTCGCGATGACTTGAACAGACTCTCCGAGATCTTCCACTGTGTCCGAATGACTCATCCAGACCTGAGACTTATCAGTCACTCCGAAATAGAGAGGGCTATCTCCTTGCACGTGGAGGGCTGCACCACCGTATTCACGGTGATTAGATGCTTTGACACTGCCGCCGAACTTTATGTTCAAGAGCTGCATCCCATAACAGACTCCTAGGACCGGCACGCCATAACCTTTTAACGCTTCAAAATCGATGTCCGGCGCATCATCATCCGAAGTGCTTTTAGGGCCACCTGAGAGAATGATCGCTCCAGGGGTGCCGATTTCACCAATCTCATCTGGCTCATACAGCTTGGCAAAAAAGCCTAACTCCCGCACGCGGCGAACGATGAGCTGAGTATATTGAGAGCCGAAATCAAAAACGGCGACATGATTTTCTTCTTCCATAATGGCGAATAACTAAAAAATTAGGAAATAGGTTGATAATTCGTAGGCTCTTCTGTGATCACTACGTCATGCGCATGTGACTCACGCAGACCTCCAGCTGTGATCCGGACGTAGTCTGCTCTACGTAGCTCCGCTAAGGTCGCAGCTCCTACATAACCCATACCACTCTTCAGGCCTCCCATCAGTTGATAGACAACGTCTGTAAGTGGGCCTTTATAGGCGACGCGTCCTTCCACGCCTTCTGCCACCATTTTTCCAGAAGAATTCTGACTATAGCGATCTTGCGCGCCCTTAGCCATCGCACCTAGAGACCCCATACCACGATAGCTTTTAAAGCGACGCCCTTGGTAGAAGACTGTCTGGCCTGGTGATTCACGTGTGCCTGCGAGTATCGACCCGAGCATGACGAGATCTGCCCCCGCGGCAATAGCCTTCACAACGTCTCCAGAATAGCGGATTCCTCCATCAGCTATCACACGGACACCTCGTGGCCGCGCCACTTCGGCTACGTTTTGAATCGCGGTGAACTGAGGCATACCTACGCCCGCGATCACTCGTGTGGTGCAGATCGATCCAGGACCAACGCCTACCTTTAAGGCTGACGCACCAGCGTCAATTAAGTCCGACGCCCCTTTTCCAGTCACTACGTTTCCAGCGATAACTGGACGATCTGATAACTCGCGCAACTTTTCGATCACCTCCATCACACGTGTTGTGTGCCCTGTAGCAGCATCGATGAACAGGGCATCTGCTCCCGCTGAAATTAGCGCTTGAGCACGCTCGATAAAGTCAGGCCCCACTCCCACCGCGGCACCACATCTAAGCTGGCCATTGGGATCTTTGGCTGAATTTGTAAAAGTGATACGTTTTTCAATATCTCCACCTGTGATCAGTCCAACGAGAACACCTGATTCATCGATGAGTGGAAGCTTCTCAATACGGTTAGTATACAGAATTTCGCGAGCTTCGAGCGGGTTCGTATCAGGGCTACCCGTGACAAGGCGCTCGATCGGAGTCATCACATCAGCCACCAACTTATTCTCATCTGCGATATGACGGACATCTCGCCCTGTTACCATACCTTCAAGCTTCTGATCAGCGGAGACCACAGGGAATCCTGAAAAGCCTTCACGCTGCATGATATCTAGCACTTCCCGCACAGTTTGATTCTTCCGAACGACAAGTGGATCGTGAATCACCATAGACTCAGAGCGCTTTACTTTGGCGACCATTGCCGCCTGCTCAGATATAGAGCAAGCGCGATGAATCACTCCAATACCGCCTTCCCTAGCAAGAGCTATGGCTAATTCCGTTTCAGAGACGGTATCCATAGCCGCAGAGACAACGGGGATATTTAAATCAATCCCATCAGTAAGAGACGTCCCAAGCTGGGCGTCAGATGGAATAACCTCGCTCAACTGGGGAACCAAAAGAACGTCATCAAAAGAAAGTCCGAGAGAAATCTCTGCCATGGCGGAGTCAAATGATCCGGCCTTCACAAATCAAGACCGAACTCTGCAGCTGAGAAAAAAGATTCAAAAGCTAGGACAGCTGTCTCACCGGAAAAAGTAGCTAATAAGACGCAAATGCCCCTGATCGGACGGACCTTGTTAGGTAAAAAGAAACCGGGCCGATGTTCACGAGGAAAACAACGGCCCGGCCTGTGTTCAACCCTTACGTGTCCATACGAACTGAGTAAGCAACCACAGATGCTTTGTTGTGCCCTGCTTAATTCACTCAGACCCTTCACAGCTAAGTGAAACAAGACTCATTCTCTATAGGCTAATGAAAACCCATTACAATAATTAAATTGCACATTTACACAACTTAAAAATCTACTATTTTTACAATAAAATATTCATTTAAACTATAAACA
>CALFDI010000047.1 GCA_937952875.1 uncultured Verrucomicrobiales bacterium | reverse complement strand
CAGCGGTGTCTGTGTGTTTTTCCTTTTTAGAAAGGTGTTAAAAAGCTCTTGGAAAGGCTTCTTTTGCGCTCTGCTCTGGTTAATTCACCCTTTGAAGGTCGAATCTGTTGTCTGGGTCAGTGAGCGTAAAGATATACTGAGCGGTGTGTTTTTCTGGGCTAGTTTGACATGTCTCGTCAAAGGCTTCACCATACAAGGTCACTGGAGAAAAATCGCCTGGCTCTTTTTCGTATGCGCACTTCTGAGTAAACCTTCAGTGGTCATTCTTCCTGCCTTAGCTATTTTACTCGAAGGGTATTACAAAAAAGAATCACAGTGGGATTTCGACTTTTTCTGGAAAGCCCTCAAGCGTTGGTGGAACTGGTTTCTCACTGGAGGAATTGTCGCGATCATAGCGATTGTGATGCAGACTGGTGGATCACATCAATTCTTCCTAGAGCAGTCATCACTTATCAATCGCTTAACCACTGCGGCAGCTGGGTTTTGGTTTTATATATGGAGAATGCTCATCCCGTGGGACTTAACATTTGCATACCCTTACCCTAAGTTCGGGAATTGGGTGCATCTGGTGGCGACAATCGCTTTGATTTATGTTGCTCAAGTCATTTGGAAGAACAGACAAAAGCAGTCTCTTGTTTTTATCGGATTTGCCTGGCTTGTCGCCTGCTGGTTACCTGTCTCAGGGCTCTTTTACGTTGGCAGTAGCTTTACTGCAGACCGATACATGTATCTAGCCTTGGCAGGCCCGATCCTCATCTTCTCCTCGCGACTCACCGCTCATAGGGCCGGAACGTTCATTTTCGTCACGACTGCCATGATCTGGGGAGCGCTTTCCTGGATACAGAGTGGAGTCTGGAGAAATGGCGAGACCCTCTTCACTCACGCCACTCACGCTCAGCCAAGGCTCTCTGCAGCTTGGGGGAACTTAGGGAGCATTCATAAGCAAAATAAAGACCTCGAAAAAGCTGAAGCCTGCTATGATCAAACTCTCTTACTCGATCCGCTGGATTACATCACTTGGTATAACCTCGCGAGTATTCGCAGACAACAAGGACGCATCGATGATGCCGAAAAAGCCTACCAGAAATCCTTAGCCGTCTACCCTGACTACCTACCATCGCTCAAGAGCTTAGGGTTCTTGTTAAGAGAATCTGGGCGTATGGAAGAAGCGAAGGTTCTCTTTCAACGTGGAAGCGAAAAAAGCCCCATGATGCTCTGGCAGTGGTGCGAAACTGAACTCGTCCTTAAGAACTACCAAGAAGCCAGAGTTCTGCTACAGCGCATTCAAACTATGTCAATCCAGGACAAGACGATCCTCGCAGCCATTCAGCGTGCAGATGACTTCTTACGGAAAATCGAGTCCAGCCAATCAAAGCCGCAGTGATTTACTGCTCCACCTTTACCGGTGGCGGGACGCAGACGACGGTCATCCCAGCAAGCTGAGCAGCCATAACGCCCGGCGCGGCATCCTCCAATACGAGACACTTATCAGGAGCGACTCCGAGGCGCTCTGCCGCTGTGAGAAAGACTTCAGGGTCAGGCTTTCCAGCAGTAACATCATCTGCCGTGATGACTTCATCGAAGAGATCGCTGATACCACAGGCCTGGAGAGTCTTTTCGATGACCATGCGGGTGCCACCAGTGGCTATCGCCATAGGCTTCTTACCCCTCTGACTCTTCGCGAAGTCTACGACTTCGTCTATCACGGCCACTTTATCGAGGAGCGTGAGAAAGGCGCGTCTCTTGCTATCGGCTACGGCTGCAGGATCGAGAGAGAGATCATAATCGCCATTCAACTGAGATACGATATCTGTGGTCGGGCGGCCACCCATCGCGTAGAACACATCTTCTTGGAAAACGCCTGATGCTCCGTGCTCATCCAGAGCGATCTGCCAAGCCTCGTAATGCGCCGGCATGGAATCGATTAAGGTGCCATCGCAGTCAAAGATGATGGCATCATAGCCGCTGTCAGGAATTTCAAAGGATGAGAATCTCATTACGCTGTAATAGGTGAAGGTATTTTGTTTCGAAAACTAACGTTCTCTGTGAGGGTATAGGTAAGAACTTAGATGCTGGTATTCTCGTAAATGCCACTTGTCACCACTTTTGATCCTCCAGACTCTGTCTTAATCGTCACATCGCCTCGCAACTCTACATTTTCTTCAAATGTCACTGGACCAGAAATGGTGACTTTTTCACTGTGAATGAGAGAAGGCACAGTCATTCCTGCGATGCTATCGACTAACTTATAATCGGAGGAAAGTCTCAGATCCACAGCGCGGCCTTCACGCGTAGGAGCCAGCTTCACCTGCGCCTCAGGAGTTAAGATATAGGCATCTGAACGTAGCGCAAAGAGATCAGACGTCGCCTTCACAGGGGCGAAACGGCTACGCGGCACATTAATCGCCGCAGAGCCAGGAAAGCACTCGATCGCAGCTCCCATGGCTGTCTCTAGCTGAAGAACTGGTGTCGATTCAGGATCACGCGGGTCGACCGTCTTCTTATTCCGAATCACAGGCAGACGCAGTGCTCCTCCCTCTGACTCCAGCTTTTCCTTCAAGACATCGAGGCGAATCCAGATGTTATTGGTATTGAAAAAGCGGTGCTTCGAAATGTCTTGGAAAGTGGCAATATCTTCATCGGGGCACTGAGCCACTTCGCGGAGAAGCAATTGATTATCAGAAGCACGCACTGCTAAGTGGCCACCTTTTTTATCTGCAGCTGTGCGCTCTGTCACCTCCATGAGAAATGGGAAATCCCCTTCAGCGAAATACTTTAACAGAGTAGGATCCATCACAGCACCAAGGTTATCTGAATTCGATGCAAAGGCGTAGATCACACCTTCTGATAAGAGCTTATCCAGCATGCCTGTGCCTAGCAGCGCCGCATAGAGATCGGCATGACCAGGTGGACACCATTCTAGATCCGGATTCGATGGATAGTCGACAGGCTCCAGCGTATCTGCACGGAGCTTCGGCACTTTATTCTGCAAGAGTTCGAGATCTTCAGGCGCTCCGAGAGCTGTATCGCGATACTTTTCTAACTGCTCCAATGTGTCTGCACTGGTGTTAAAGCCATTCATGAGCAGGCATCTCACATCGCCACCTGAGTCTTTCCGTAGATGAATGATCTGCTGAGCAATGATATCGAGAAATGTGAGCCCTTCCTTCACCTCAAGAAGAGACTTCGCCTTTTGCAGGCCCATGCTCGTGCCTAGCCCGCCATTTAACTTAATCATGACTGACTTCTGCAAAAGGCCTGCCGGATACTCATTCACAGATGGCAGATCTGATGCGTTTTGCACATTTTGAGCAGGCTGAATGTCAGATTCTGCAATCAGCCCACTTTCTGAACCAGACGCTTCAGTATAGCTCATTTTGAAGGCATCGATCGCTGCTTGAGACACTGAGGCTGCATTCATTTTGGCTTCAATCAGAGAAAAAACATCAGGCATAATTAGGTGAGCATTCTTTTAGTTTATAAGGATCTAGCTTCAATCTCAAAAATCCGCTTGAATTGAGTGGCATAAATTGTGCTTATGGAAACGAAGCGTTTTTTATACCAACTCTCGCTCTCCTTCACACAGCCATGTCCTCTCAAGGCCTCTATCAATCTGCATCTCAGTCGCAGACGCTTGCTCCGCAAATGCGTCAAAGCCTTGAGGTCTTACAGGCGAACACGATGGAACTTGGGCAACTGATTCAGACCGCCATGGTGCAGAATCCTGTGCTAGAAGATATGTCTGTCTCAGAATCTATCGATGATGAGCCCACAGAGGATGATTATGACGAGCTAAACCAGCAGATGGAAGATGACTGGCGCGAACTCGCCATCATAGAAAAGCGAAATCAACGCACATCTGCCGATGACGAAGCGAGACGTGAATTCCTCTATAATTCAATCGTCGCCCCAGAGACCCTTCAGCAGCATCTGGCGTCACAGTTGAATTTAGCCGATGAAGACCCAGAAGTGCGTGACTATGCACAGACGCTCCTCGGCGATTTAAATGATCGCGGCTTTTTTGAAACAAACATCGAAGAGTTAGCAGCCAATCTCAACATTCCACTCGTTAAAGCTGAAAAAGCCTGCACTTTAATCCAAAATCTAGACCCCGTAGGAGTGGGTGCGAAGGATCTACGTGAATGCCTACTCCTTCAGCTGATCCGGCGAGGAGATGTCGCATCGCTGGAGTATAAAATCGTGTCTGATCACCTCTCTGATCTGGCGCGCCATCGCTTCCCTCAGATAGCCAAGGCACTCGGCACATCTCTGGAGCGGGTCACAGATGCTGCGGAGCACATCGCAGCGCTGAATCCTGATCCAGGCTCAGCCTTTGACGCCACTGCCAATCCACACGTCATACCAGACGTCGTGATCGAGAAAGACCGTGAGGGAGGATTTATCGCACGTCTTACGAATGAATACCTACCACGCCTTCAGATCAGTAGCGTATACAAAGATATGGTGGGCACACTCGGCCAAGATCAAAAGGCTAGGACATACTTGAGACAAAACATTCGCGACGGGCGGACACTGATAAAGGCCGTCTCTCAGCGCCAGGAGACCATTTTAGGCATTGCAAACTTGATCATCGATAAGCAGCAAAAATTCCTCGAGCAAGGGCAACGCCACCTCAAGCCACTGACAATGAATGAAGTGGCCGAAATCATCGGCGTTCATGCGACGACAGTCTCGCGAGCTGTAGCGGGAAAGTATATCCTCACTCCACACGGCCTGACAGAGATGCGCGCTTTTTTTGCCACAGGCTATACCGCTGCAGATGGCTCGGAAGTCTCGAATGCAGGCGTCCGAGAGGCCATACAGCAACTGATCGATGCTGAAAATGTCTCGAAGCCGCTCTCGGATTCATCCATCGAGAAGCAACTCGCACAGCAAGGCATCAAGGTCGCTAGACGCACAGTTGCGAAGTATCGTGAGCAGCTAAACATTCTCCCAAGTCACCTACGGAAGAAGTTTTAATCCAAAAATTCTTGTCCCCCCCTAGCCACTGCATTGACATTCCATGCACATTACTGCCTAGTCACCACATGATCAGAACGCCTCTAGCGTGCATATTCGCCATCTCCGCAGCTCTCCTCACATCATGCCACTCTGAGGAGACGACAATCGCGCCACCTGTTGATCCTACAAGCCTTCAGGAAATGAATGCTAAAGGACTCACCGCAGCAGGCTTTTCGTCGCTTTTTACAAACGATAGCCTCGAAGGCTTTCAGCAGCGAATGGACGAGAAGGCCGAATTCGCCATCAAAGACGGCGTCCTCACGGGCAAGGCTGTCAATATGAGATCAAACAGCTTTCTCTGCACAAAGAAGGAGTATGCCGACTTTATCATCGCCTTCGAATTTAAGTTCGATCACCTCGAAGGGAATTCAGGATTCATGTTCCGCGGCCTTTACAATGATGAAAAAGGCGTCGTCTACGGCTACCAGTGCGAACATGATAATAATGACCGCTCATGGACCGCTGGCCTCTACGATGAAAAGCGTCGTGGCTGGATCTATCCGAAAAAGAAAACAGACTTTGCAAAGACCTTTACTGAACAAGGCCAAAAAGCGTTTAAGAAAGACGGCTGGAATTACATCGTCATTAAGTGTGTCGGAAATAAAATCGATAGCTGGCTAAACGGCGAACATCGTATTGACCTCACCGATGATCATCCTGAGCACGCTACAGCCAAAGGCTTCTTCGGCTTCCAAGTTCATAGTGGGAAAAAGTGTGACGTCCGCTGGCGTAACGTTCTCATCAAAGAACTCTAATATCCTACTTTTATAGTTATTCCACCTCATGTCCTTTCTTGAGCTACAAGACATCCACACCCACTTCACAAAGAAGGGTGGTCTCATTTTTCAGAAAGATGTGGAGACGGTGAAGGCCGTCAACGGAGTCACCCTATCAGTCAAGAAAGGGGAAATCCTCGGCCTTGTCGGAGAATCCGGCTGCGGAAAGTCGACCCTCTCGCGCACGGTCATGCAGCTCATCCGCCCCACTAGTGGAAAGATCGTGCTAGATGGTGAAGTCCTCACAGACCTCCGCCCTGCAGACGTGCGTATGCGCCGCTTGGACTTTCAGATGATCTTCCAAGATCCATACGCATCGCTGAACCCGAGAATGACTGTTTACTCGACTTTAGCGGAAGCGATAAAGCAACGCCATCCAGACCTCAAAGGAGAAGACCTCACAGCAGCGATCATCAAGCTCATGGATACCGTGGGCCTCGACCCTCGCTTCATCCGAAAGTATCCGCATGAATTCTCCGGTGGCCAGCGTCAGCGTATCGCTATCGCTCGTGCACTCGCACCAGAACCTAAGCTCATCATCGCAGACGAGCCCGTCTCTGCTCTTGATGTCTCGATTCAGTCCCAAATCCTGAATTTATTACTAGATCTTCGTAAAACACTCGATCTCACAATGATCTTCATCTCTCACGACCTTTCCGTCGTCCGCTATCTGGCAGATAACATCGCCGTCATGCACAGCGGAGTTATCGTAGAATACGGAGACTCCGAGACGATCTTTAATTCACCTCAAGACGACTATACCCGCACATTGCTAGCAGCCATCCCCCATCTAGCATAATTTAAAACTCCCCCTTATCACACAATGCCTCCAGAAGCCTACCTCCTCATGAAGACACTGCACGTT
>CALFDI010000046.1 GCA_937952875.1 uncultured Verrucomicrobiales bacterium | reverse complement strand
CTTTTACCGAAAGATGGCCACGAAAACATCCTTTACCGATATCGCTCCGGTTGACCGGATAAGTGCCTAAAAAAAATTCTACAAACTCGCCAAAGACAACTTCATCAGCATACCAGCAATCAAATATACCAACCTCACAGTAAATATAAAAGTCACTCCCCCTGAGAGAAGTGACTGCTGATCGTCCTGTTTTCCTTAGGCCCTAGCGCTTGCGACGTGAGGCAACACCCAGAAACGCAAGACTCAATAGCAATGCGGAACTAGGCTCAGGAACTGATTGAATATTAGGCAACGATTCCTGAATCACAACATTATGGCCTGTTGTTACGTTGGTATTGCCTGCACTTACGAAATAGAGCCTAAGAGACTGTATAGGCTCAGATTCAGAACCGAGACTAAAAGTCGCTTGGTTTCTGGGATCATTCGCTGGGGCTGCATTTGTTGTAAATGTAGATCGAACTCCTGCCACTCCGGCTACAGTCGTATCAACAACTTCGACACCGAGATCAGACCAAACTGATTGAATACCAGAACCTATACTTCCGAATGTATTTCCAGCCCACCCTTCGACATGAATTTCATCAACCCACTCTCTATCGTCCGGAGTTTGCCAGAAGGCATCAAGATCCCCCATTGTCCAAGAAACAACCCAAGACGGCTCAGAAAAAGTAATATCCATAAAAACATGATTCACTAAGCTGCTACCATTTTGATCAACATTCTCAGAACTCCCAGAACCTAATGTAAAACCCTCAACTTGAGCATTATCTACGAATGACGGTGCAAAACTAGTTATAGTCCCCCCGCCGCCATTACCAAACGAGGCCGTAACAGTTACTCCATTTGAGGTAAGTGAACCATTTCTAGCTCCGTCAAGCCAACCTCCAGAGGCTCCAGCATCGGCATCACCTGCCCATGTTCCATTTTCAAAATCTAAGGCGACGCTAACAGCGGCCACAGTAGGAATATAAGTCAATATTGAAAGTATAGCGATAATTTTCATACTACGCATTAACTACAAAACAAAATCTAACACGTCCACAAAAAACTAACATTTAAACATATCATTGACATATTAATAACATATATCACACACCTCTGGAGCAAAACACGCTGTAACTACTAAAGAGCAAATCTTCCGCACCTGACTCCAACCGGTCAAAATAATGGAGCTGCGATTACGATTAACATGATCCCTAGGGCAATACGCACCGCAGCAGATATTCCAACGGTAACGCTTTATAATCCCGTCGCAATGTGAATAACTTTCGCTCTCTACCTTCTAATTTTCCCTTTTAAATCCGACACTGCGGGACTATTTCACCATCCGCATGTCAGCTAAGATCTCCTTCTCCTCCGCCACGATTATTGGAACCGTTCTCGCAAAAGTTGGGAACCCTCAGCGGGAGGAACCGCTGCAGACATCTAAGGAAATCTTCAAGGTAGATACTGAGCAAAATCCGACACTCAGTGCGATTTTCACTAAGCCGTTTAAGAACCTCTCTGGGAACCACTTCACACACCACGCTGCGTTAGAAAAAAACGAAGTGCACGGAATGTCGAAAAGCATTTTCGAAGACGATACGACTCTACTCGACCATGGCATCGCCATCGCACAGAGACTCTACTCTAAGTCAAACCACCCAAACATTAAATCAGGAGATCTCTGCGTTTCCTTGATTCGCGATATCGACGTCGATGGCGAGCCAACACAAGCCCTCTGCATTTTAAAAAGTGAGAGCGTGCAACCATTTCTCAGCATTCACGCCAAGGATGGAGACCTCTCCCTCTCTACGGAAAACGGCATCAACCCTGACAAGATCGACAAAGGCGCCCTTATCCTCGATCACATGGGACAAAAAGGACACTATGTGCTGACCTTTGACCGCGCAGGAGCTGAGTCCCGCTTCTGGGTGCGGGACTTCCTCAACGTTAAGCCGATTCCTGATTCTAAGTTTTTGACTAATCAAATGACTGATTTGGCTGTCTCCTTTGTCGAAAACCAGACACCTAAGTCTGAAGCGGCGCCTGAGGAAGTCTGCTCTGCAGCCAATGCCGCTCTCGCCTACTTCGACGAGAACGAAACCTTCAGTCTACAAGAATTCGAAGAGCAAGTGCTTCGTGATCCAGCAGCGATCGAAAAATTCAAAAAACAAAAGGCTGAAGTTGAGGCAACGACCGGCAGCACCTTCGAAGAACCTTTTGAAATCTCTAAACCTGATGTGGGGAAAGCCCGTAAAAAACTAGGCGCTGTGATGAAATTAGACACTGGCGTCGAAATCCACATCAAGCCGAAGTATCTCGAGCAGCGTAAAGAAGTGCTCAAGCATGGTTATGATGAAGAGAAGAAAATGAACTTCGTGACGATTTATTATAACGAAGACTTTGGTGACGCTGACGCGTAGAACACCACCTTTCATTGCAATCGAGCAAAAGGCAGCTCATACTCCTCAGAATACTCATGAAAAAGACCCGCTTGTTTCTCCTCCCCGCATCGCTCGCAAGTCTAGCTCTCTCGTCTTGCGGAGAAAAAGATGCTGCAGTCACAGAAAGCGAAACACCTCCCGCCCAACAAGAAAACTCACCGAAAGATCTAGCTAGAGATCTCAAAAGCCCCGATCAACAGGTTGTCCGCGATGCAATCTATGGGCTTCTCGAGTCAAGAGACATTCCTGAGGATGGTGACCCGAAGATCTCCGAGGCTCTTGCTAAGACCATTGTTGATTTCTACGCTAAGGAGCCACTCGCTATAGAAATCAAAAAACGCAGAGTTGCGAAACAAGACCCTGTTGTGCTGCGCCAAAAGGCATGCCAAGCATTTTACAAATGGGCCCATAAAGATACCGTTGGCCTTCTTGGCACACTGGATCAGATCGACCCCGCTGAGAGTAAGCATTCTTTGAAGGTATTAGTTCAGCATGATCCTAAGCTTGTCGCATTTCTCTTAAATGACCGAAGCTTAAGCTCATCTCGCTTCAAGGAGCTTAAGTCTATACTCTCTGAACTCGATGCTAACCTCGCTAAGACAGTTAGCTGGACTCCATCGAATACCATCGAGCCGATACTAGACGCATACGAAGTCACTGAAACTTTAGACACTCTTCTACCTCAGCTCTCTGAGACAGACCCGAAAAAACGCCTCGAAGTCGTCAGAAAAATCTCAGCGATTGCCAGCATATCGGAGCTAGACACGCTTCAGAAGATCTTAACCTACCCAGCTGAATTTTCAGACTGTTGGCCTGTCGCCATGAGAGCGATCATCCGAGTGGCTCCAGACAAGTTAGAGCGTAGCTATATGCAACACGCTACAGACATCCATCACAGAACTCGCCTCTGTGGAGAATGTACAATTCCTGGCCGCACCCCTGTCGATCAGCTCCTTCAACTACTCAAAAATT
>CALFDI010000045.1 GCA_937952875.1 uncultured Verrucomicrobiales bacterium | reverse complement strand
GCTAGACGCGCTCGCCTCAGTTGCAGGTGCGTCAGCAGTAGCTGATTGTGCAAATGCAATAGGTGATACGAACCCGGCTAGGCCGACCGCACAAAGAATAAGTGTTTTCTTCATGACATTTACAGATTAGATCGAATCGCCCAGAAGGCAAAAGATAAATTCTTTTTTATCCGTCAGTCAGGACATTTTTTCTGATACCAGGAAGAAAAGGAGACTGGTAAAATTCGCGAGCGTTTTTTTCCGTGAGACAAGGCGACCGGCGAAAAACGAAGACTCATGGCAAAAACGCCGCAAAAGGCTCTTCAGCTCAGGCCTTTCTGAGTCATCTCCCCCTCATTGTATCGCCGTCCGGTTTTGCCAGTTACTTTTTCTGATTGGTATTACGCTTTGTCAGAGTCATTCGATTCAGTATCCAGCTAGCGTCCGCACCACCTGCATCTAAAAAAGTGATATCCAGCTGACCATCAGTCACTTCCACATCAAAAATATGATATGGAAACAGCCCTCTACCCGAGTCGATATTCTCCCCCTGGCGCTTGCCTTCTGCCCAGACTTGCATCTGGTCATGGCTGTATTCTTCGTCGCCCATATTCAGAGTAACTGTCCAGGTGCCATTCGAGATTTTATGACTTAGCATGGCTGGCTGCTCACTGAGGACAAAGTCTCGATTGATCTCATTAACGCCATTCTCCCCACTGCGATTCCGAGCAGCGACGCTCCCCTTAGACCATCTCACATCACCCGCCGTATCAGGAGTGATTCTCACCCAGCCTTCCCGCAGTGGTGAATCTTGAGGGCCGAAGTCATAATTATACCGCTCAGCAGCTAAATCGACTTTGATGACAGAAGTCACCTCAGCTGCATTCTTTTCCTGCTTTTCATTCGTCTCTGCGAATCCTGAAAAAACCATCCAAGACATCGCAAGCGCGTATGTGTAAAGACATCTCATTTATTTGCTAAAAATGAACCAGCTCACTGAATAACACAACCGATTTTACGAATCGCTATCTTCTAAGAGCATCGCCCTCATACTGCTGAAAAAGTCAGCCGCTTCCTCATCACTGATTTCCGTGCCCATAATATCTTCATAACTCGTCTCATCGATAAAGGTTACGTCGAATTCTTGGAGAAACTGGCTCGGCGTGCAGGACACTTTATCTCCCCACTTCGTCCGAATAGAGCAGTAACTCAGCGTGAGTGTGATCTGTGCTCGAGTCACACCGACGTAAAGCAGGCGACGCTCTTCATCCACAGTCCCCTCCTCCACACTGCGGCTATGAGGGAGAATACCTTGCTCTAATCCCACAATGTAAACATTTGGAAACTCCAAGCCTTTAGACGCATGCATCGTGATTAATGTAGCGCCTTGCTTTTTCTCGATATCATCGTCGTCTCGATCAGATGCGAGTGATGACTCATCTAGAAAAACACGTAGCGTCTTCCCCTTATCTGATGCCTTTGCTAACTGAGCGATCACATCATGAATCCCTTCTGACCGTTTTTCTGCCTCGTCTGGTGTCTTACATCCACGGTGAATGAAGTCCACGTAATCTATTTCCGAAATGAATTCCTTCACCACGTGCCCCGCATTCTCAGAACCAGTCTGAATCCTATCGATGTAACCTTGGAGTTGGTGATTAAAGGCGATGATCGCATTCCGCGGTCGTGCCCCCAACTGAGAGCGAAAGCCCTCGTCATTGAGTGATTCCCACACAGACTGTTGCATCTCACGGCTATGATCGACCGCCTGCACAATCGTCGACTGACCGATCCCTCTCGGTGGAGAATTCAGAATCCGCAGTAACGGCACATCTGCCTCCTGATTCGCTAGTAGTTCGATATATGCTAAGACATCTCTCACTTCTCGGCGATCATAGAAGCTCTGCGCTCCGACCATTCGGTAAGGAATCTTAAGCTCACGCATCGCCTCTTCCAGCTTCCTACTCTGGCCATTTGTCCGAAAGAGTATCGCAAAGTCCTCCCACTTTTTCCCACCGCGATCGTGAATAGCCTTCATCTCCTGTGCGATGAACTGGGCCTCCTCCTCATCGCCAGGCATAGAAATGAGCTTCACAGGCTCGCCGCCCGCCTTTGTAGGAATCAGAGCTTTTTCACGGCGGCCTATGTTATGCTTAATTAAGCTGTTCGCCGTATGAAGAATCGCCTCCGAACTACGATAATTCTCCTCAAGACGGATGATCCGCGGATTTGAAAAGAACCTCTCGAACTCTAAAATATTCGCCACCTCAGCCCCACGCCAGCCATAGATAGACTGATCATCATCCCCTACCACGCAGATATTTCGTTTCTCATCGACTAAGCGCTGAATGAGCCTCATCTGCAGAGCATTCGTATCCTGGAACTCATCTACCGTGATGTGAGAAAAACGCTCCTGCCACTGTCGGCGAACATGAGAAAAATTTGTTAGAAGCTTTTCCCCGAGAAGTAGAAGATCATCAAAATCCACTGCATTCTGCGCCCTAATCTCATCGCGGTAGGCCACACCGATCGCCGAAATGAGAGAATCCTCGATATCCTCCATCGCAATCCCAGCATTCTTCGCACTTGAGATCTTTGAGAGAACCTCTCCCGGCATAATTTTCTCTTTCGAGCCGCCTTTCCTTACGATCAGCTGCTTTATCAGGCCAGTCTGATCACCTCCCATGATGATGCTGAAATTTTTCTTATATCCCAGCTCCTCGATGTTTTGTCGGAGAATACGCACACAGAGGGAATGGAATGTGCAGACCATCATCTCCTTTGCCGCCTTTTGAGAGATCATATCTCCTATGCGCTCCTTCATCTCTGCAGCAGCCTTATTCGTAAAGGTCACCGCTAAGACTCCAGATGGATCACACCCTTGATCGATCAAGTGAGCGATGCGGCATGTGACAGTGCGAGTTTTCCCCGTTCCTGCACCCGCAAGAATCATCACTGGACCATCAAGGGCATTCACAGCCTCAAACTGTGCCTTATTCAGGCTACTCATGGAAAATCCGGACGACATAAAAGTGGTCTGCAGACGTCCGTCGGAACGGCCCCAGGGTCAAGACCGAAAGCCTCTTTCAAGAAAGACTCTACTCTAAAGTTTTACTCTCAAACTTCGACTCTCAAAAAGTGGCTATTCAAGAAACGAGTCGCCATGTAGCCGTTCGCTAAAAAACGTTAAAATCAGCAATGATAATCGTTCTAAACTCAGGATACTGCGCCCTATCAACTATTCGATTTATTTGCCTACCCATTGCGAATCCAAGAAAAATGGCATTCAGAAATCAATGAATTACAGATACGCCCTACAGGATTCGAACCTGTGACCTACGGATTAGAAATCCGTTGCTCTATCCAGCTGAGCTAAGGGCGCGTTAAAGGTGTCTTTTTTCTGACGCGCGGATGAGTAGACAATGCAGTCTAATGCGTCAATACCTGATACACCCTTGTATTTTGATTCTCTTATTCTCTGGCCATTTTTCTTCCAGACTTACACTCTAGACCTGTGTCAGCTAGCCAACCTCTCCAAGACATCGCCTCTAAGCGCCTCATCGTATTCGAAGGCGTCGACGGCACGGGCAAATCCACTCAGATTTCAAAACTCGCTCAATGGCTAAAAGAACTAGGCCATGATGTTACGAGTTCATTTGAGCCGACGAATGGTATCTATGGAAAGCAACTTCGAGACTCCGCCACGACCGGAAGGCTTAGCGCCGAAGACGAACTCGCTCTATTTATCAAAGACCGCAAAAACCATATAGAGACACTTATTCAACCTGCACTGGAAAAAGGACATTTTGTCCTACTAGATCGCTATTACTTTTCCACGATGGCTTACCAAGGAGCACGCGGACTCGATCCACAGGCTATCCGCCTCGCTAATGAATCGTTCGCCCCGCTCCCAGCTCTTGTGATCATTCTAAAGCTTCCGATCGAACTCGCTCTAGAGCGTATAGGC
>CALFDI010000044.1 GCA_937952875.1 uncultured Verrucomicrobiales bacterium | reverse complement strand
GAGCTCACCCGTTAGTGTAGAAGTCTGACTCGTAGCACGCATACAAGCAGCTATTAGAGCTGCTAAAAGATTCGTAGAAACGGCGAGTCGTGAACCCTTCGTGATATCATTCACGCTCGAGACGAGTTCTATCCCACGGCCTTTACCAACAAGGCGTGTTAAGAGACTTTCAAGTGTTTGACCAGACCCTTCGATACCTGGTGGAACAACACCTGATGCAATGATAGCCGCTTTCAGGAGGCCGAGGTAGTCTTTAGCGAAGTCGAAGACATCTCCAAGTGATGTCACATCAGCAGTGGTATTCAGGTCGACGCTCGTGAGGCGAATGACTGGTTGATCGATAACTCGGAGGTAAGCCTCTACAGGTGGACTAGTCGTATCGTCCCTCCCGTGGACGCCTAGATCGACTGAGACATTGATAACCTTCGCCCCCTCTGGATAGTCCATGCCGAGAAAGAAGATATCAGACCAGGCTGAATGAGTGAGATCCATCCTAACAGGTGTGGTCTCACGTAAAATAGGATATGTCCCACTCTCTGATGTATCTAGTAGATCTTGGTGAAATGTAAGAGGATGGTCTGCGGGATGCCCCATTCGAAACATCCAGCGGTTACCCTTTACAGATCGAACACTTGAGCGCACTTGGTCCGCTAAAGTTTGGAAGGCTAGGCTATGATAGGCGGATGATAGTGATGAACTGATAGCATCACCAGGGCCTTGGCTGTCCTGAGCGTTGAGAAAATCATCAATAGCTTCTTCAAAGCGGCGATTAAGAAGCAGCTCATATCCTGTGAAGGGAATCTGCCCAGCCGGTGTTCCACTCAAAAGAGGTGGTAGCTCAAAGCGATGAATCGCGTATAAGAAGAAGAGTGCGCGCACTCTATGGTAGAGACTTTTTCCTTCTCTACGAAAGGCATCTAGTTCTGCACAATGCTCTAGTAGTTCTGAGACGGTGAGTCCTTCGCAGAGTGAAGCTAGAGATTGGTTCCGAGTGTCAGAAGACTCGGATACGATAGCGTCTATGAATGGTGAAGAGGCCATTTGAGATCAGCGGGTAGTAGCAAGTAGTTCGATGATAGAGGCCATCAGAGTATCACGTTTTGGCCCAGATAAGGCGAGGGCGAGTTGTGCTACGACAAGGCCATGGTCAGCCTCTAGATTGAAACGTTGGCCATCGACTTGGTAAGCGAGATACTTTTCAGATTTTGCTAATTCAGCCAGTGTTTCATTTAATCCAAATGAATCGCCTGAATTCGCTTGTGCTTCAAGAGTATCTACTGTGGATGCAGTAAGAACATGCATTCCGAAGAAGCATAAATACTGGCCAGCTCTAAGTCCCGGAATGATTAAGTGTTGTTCTGCTACCGTAGGACTTGGTTTTTCCATGACCGTCTCTATTCGAAAGAGGTCTTTACTCTGAACAATGCGCTTACCGCCCACTGCGCCATAGAGTGGTAACTGGCTTTCATGTGTGGCTTGAACGGCAGAAATGGCACATTTATTATGTGATGCAGCATCTAGGACTTGTCTGATACAGCTACGATCAGAGTGGCTTAGATAAAGATGGTCGCTAACCATTAAAAGGTAAGGTTCAGCTGAGATGAAGTCTTTTGCTAGCCAGACGGCATGACCGTAACCGAGCGGTTCGCTTTGTTCTATGAATGTGACTTTTTCGATGTGTGGGCCAGCAGCAGTAGTATAATCTGCGGTGTCACCCTGAGCGACAATAATAGCTGCTTGAGTGATACCAGCAGCAAATAATTCATCCAGTAGCAGCTGTAAGACGGTCACAGGCTGGCCTGCTCGCGTTTCGACGGCTTGAAGAGGAAGATAACGCTGATCGGGGCCAGCGGCGGTAATGACGGCTTTGTGAACTTTCATTAAATAATTAAATGAAAATTTACAAAGAACGGGCGATCACGGAATCTTTAAAAGCATATTTCTAGAAAAAATCTCTAACAGGTGGAGGCAAGCTTGCGCAGGGGCCGAGCTAGCTTCACATTAGCTGCGCTCTATGTCAGATTCTTTTGTCCATCTTCACCTTCATACTCAGTATTCTACCCTAGATGGGGCCATTAGGATCAATGAGTTAGCAGATCGTGCTAAGGAGTTAGGCATGCCTGCTGTGGCCATGACAGATCATGGGAATCTCTTCGGAGCGGTGGAATTCTACATGAAGTGCACAAAGGCCGGAGTGAAGCCTATCTTTGGCTGTGAGATTTACCTCGCACCTGGGCCTTTATCGGAAAAGAAGGAAATTCCTGGCCGTAAGAGGGCGACACATTTGACTCTGCTAGCTGAGACGAATGAGGGATATGATAATCTGACAAAGCTTGTGACTCGAGGCCATTTGGAAGGGCTTTACTATGGCAAGCCACGTGTTGATCGTGAGACATTACGTGAATTTTCTAAAGGAATCATTTGTTTGAGTGGTTGTATTTCAGGGCCTGTAAACGAATGGATTCGGCTAGATGATCTAGAAAAAGCCCGGGCACAGATGGCTGAGCTACTAGACATCTACGGGAAAGATCATCTTTATGTGGAGATTCACGATCATGGGTTAGAAGATCAGAGAAAGGTAACACCTGTCTTGTTAGATCTGGCTCAGGAGTTTGGACTGAAGCCAGTTGCGGCAAATGATGTGCACTTCTTAAGTGAGGACGACCATGATGCCCATGACATCCTCATCTGCATAGGCACGGGTAAGCAACAGATCGATCAAAATAGGATGTCCTATTCTCCAGAAGTCTATTTCAAGACAGCTGAGCAGATGCGAGAACTCTTTAAAGATGTGCCGGGTGCCTGCGATGCAACTCTAGAGATAGCAGAGCGCTGTAATGTGACTATGGTCTTAGATCCGACGAGCTCTGAGAAGTATCCACAGTTTGATTCACCAGATGGCACTCCGCGGGAAGAATATTTTAGAAAAGTGTGCTTCGAAGGTCTAGAAGCACGTTACGGCAAAGAAATCGCTGAAAATAATCAAGAATACCGTAAGCGTCTTGAATATGAGATAGACACGATCAATAGCCTTAACTTCGCCTCATATTTCTTAATTACCGCGGACTTTATTAACTGGGGGCGCGATCAAGGCATTCCGGTCGGCCCAGGTCGCGGTTCGGCTGCCGGATCTCTTGTTGCTTACACGATGGGAATTACAGATATTTGTCCCATGAGGTTCGGTCTTCTTTTTGAGAGATTCTTGAATCCAGAGCGCGTAAGTCCACCAGATGTTGATATTGATTTTTGTCAAAGCCGGCGTGTAGAGGTGATCGACTATGTGCGTCGTAAATACGGCGAGCGCTGTGTGTCGCACATCATCACTTATGGTAAGCTTGGGGCAAAAAGCGTAATTCGAGATGTCGGCCGCGTGATGGGTGTGAGTTACGGTGAGACTGACTCACTCGCTAAGATGATCGAGGCAAAACCGGGAGTTAAGCTGGCGGAAGAGTTCGAAGCAAAACCGGAGCTCAAAGATATGATCGAGAGCAGCGATGTGTATCAAAAACTCTGGAAGTATGCACTCCGCCTCGAGGGACTTGTGCGAAATACGGGCGTTCATGCTGCTGGTATCGTTATAGGTGATCGTGAGTTGGACGAGCACGTGCCATTAGCACGAGCAAGTGAAGGTGAAATTGTGGCTCAAGCTGACATGGGGGCGATTACAGAAATTGGATTGCTCAAAATGGATTTCTTAGGGTTGAAAAACCTCACAGTGATCCAGGAGGCAGTGAATCATATCAACCTTCATACGCCTGACTTTGATATTAATAAAGTGCCACTGGAAGATAGTCGGACTTTTGAAATTCTTAATAGGGGAGAGACGATGGGCGTCTTCCAGCTCGAGTCCGGCGGAATGGTTGAGACGTGTAAGAAATACGGAATGGATCGTATTGAAGATATCATTGACTTGCTCGCGCTTTATCGACCAGGCGCGATGCAATTCATCGATCAAATGATCGAGGTAAAAAAAGGGCACAAGAAAGTGATCTACGAACATCCTCTGTTAGAAACAATCTGCGGAGACACATTCGGAGTCATGATCTATCAGGAGCAGGTGCAGAATGCTGCTAAAGTTCTTGCTGGTTATTCACTTGGTGGTGCGGACCTTTTGCGTCGAGCCATGGGTAAGAAAAAGAAGGAGGCCATGGATGAGCAGCGGGCGAACTTTGTCAAAGGGGCTAAGGAAACAAACGATATTGATGCTCCACTTGCGAATAAGATATTCGATAAAATCGCGAGTTTCGCGGGCTATGGATTTAATAAATCTCACTCCGCATGCTATGGTCACATCTCCTACTGGACAGCTTACTTAAAGGCGAATTTCCCGGTTGAGTTCATGTGTGGACTGCTCTCAAATGAGATTCAAAACACTGATAAAATTAGTGTTTTCGTAGCAGAATGTCATCGAATGGGAATTGAGATACTTCCACCAGATTTAAATAAGTCTCAACTTCGTTTCACACCAGAGACGACTCCGATGGGAGCCAAAGCTATTCGCTACGGGCTCGCAGCTATTAAAAATGTAGGAGCTGCAGCCATGGAGGTAGTTATAGCGAACAGAAACGAAAACGGTCCGTTTGAAAGTCTTGAAGATCTCAGTCAACGCCTTGATTCAAAAGCAGTGAATAAGCGCATTTTAGAAAACCTTGTGAAGGGTGGAGCGTTTGATTGGAGTAATGAGCCCCGTGCAATTTTATTTAATCGAGTCGAGAGTGCTGTTGCCTCTGCAAGTTCGATGCAGAAGGATCGTGCTGCGGGACAAGTTTCTCTCTTCGATGCAATGGACTTCGGCGCACCTGCAGCAAAGCCAGAAGACATAGACTCACCTCTTGAAGAGTGGCCAAAGGAAGAACGCTTAGAGCATGAGAAGGAGCTGTTAGGGTTCTATATCTCAGGTCACCCTCTTGATCGCTTCCGAGGTGTCATTGATGCAGATAAGTTTGAAAAAATCGGGCTACTAGAAGACATAGAAGTGGACCCACGCGATAGGCGGCAACGTTTTCTATTCGCCGGTATGATTAGACACGTAGAACACCGGACGACGAAGACAGGAAATCCTTTTGGTATCATTACGGTGGAAGACTTTACAGGCAGCACGGAAATTATGCTTTGGAAAGAGAGTTACGTTCCTTCTCGAGAATCGGGCCTGTTAGATGTGGGCAGCGTAGTTCGCTTCAGAGGACAAATCCAAGAAGACGATCGGACTCAGCAGCGCAAAATAAGCGCCTCAGACTTCAAACAGCTCAAAGCAAAACAGAAGGCAGTGAATATCGCGGCTAACGCTTTACAGCTAACACTCTGGGTAGGACGCCATGGCCAGGAAGATCTTGATCAGATTAAATCACTTCTCGTGGCGAACCCTGGTCGTTCATCAGTCGTGATTAGCGTTGTGAGCGGGACAGGTAAGCGAGCTGTGATTAATACTTCTGAGACATATAAGGTCGCGAAAAGTAAGAAGCTTAAAAAAGAATTAGCAGCTTGGATTGAATTCTAAAAGAGCGAATCAAACTCATCGTGGGAGAGGTTTTTGTTGGCCTTATGGTCTGAGTAACAATTTTTCTTCCATAGACTTGACTAAAGCTATTTGGTTTCTAGCTCTATTCAAGTTTTGAGATGGATAGTTCGTTTTAAAATACTTATCTCCTAGTATATAATCAGTCAGAAAACGGATCGCTAATTCTAGCGTAATGAGTTTACTCGAGAATGGGAGAATCTCCTTTTCTGCTGCAGTGATTAGAGTTCCAGTTGCTTCGAGAAATCCATCGTAGATAGCGGTGTAGAATTCTAAATCGAGAAATATTTGAGAAAGGTCTGTTTCTTCCTCGGATGCTGAACAGGCAGCTGTCCGGACAAGATCTCCGAAGTCTAACGAAATGTATCCAGGCATGACGGTATCTAAGTCAATGACACATACGGCTTTATCAGTAGCCGTATGGAACATGACATTGTTGATTTTGGTATCGTAGTGGACGTTTCGTTTTGGAATATGAGATGTGTTCTCTAG
>CALFDI010000043.1 GCA_937952875.1 uncultured Verrucomicrobiales bacterium | reverse complement strand
GCGTGTTTCCAGCATGGCTCAATACAAGCGCATGCACGCTGAATCCATCGAGAAACCACACCTCTGCTGGGCTCGTGAGGCGAAAGAGCTGCAGTGGGAGAAGAAATGGGACAAAGTGCTCGATTGGAAAGCCCCCTATGCAAAGTGGTTTACGAAGGGGAAGCTCAATGTCTGCGTTAATTGTGTCGATCGGCATTTAGAAAACGGACGCAAAAACAAAGCGGCGCTCATCTGGGAAGGTGAACCAGGAGAGACGATCACTTTAACCTATCTGCAGCTTCACCGCGAGGTCTGCAAACTCGCAAACGTCCTAGAAGCTCAAGGAATCAAAGCGAAAGACCGAGTCATGATCTACATGCCCATGACTCCAGAAGCAACGATCGCCATGCTCGCCTGTGCCCGTATTGGAGCCGTCCATTCTGTGATCTTTGGCGGATTCTCTGCTGACTCCATCGTGGATCGTCTAGAAGACTGCGAGGCCAAGGCCATCATCACAACTGACGGCGGCTACCGACGCGGATCGATCGTCCCGCTCAAAGAAAATGTCGATGCCGCCCTGAAAAAATACAAAGGCGTCCAAACCGTCATCGTCCATCAAAGGGCCAAAAATCCCGTTAAAATGAAGCCAGGCCGCGATGTCTGGTGGCACGAGGAGGCGGAAAAAGTCTCACACACCCACCAGGCAAAGGCGTTTGATAGCGAGCACCCACTTTTCATTCTCTACACTTCTGGCTCGACCGGTAAGCCGAAGGGAATCCTTCACACCACAGGCGGGTATCTCGTCGGCACCTACACCACGTGTAAGTATATCTTCGATATGCAGGATGACGATGTCTACTGGTGCACGGCTGATGTCGGCTGGATCACTGGGCACTCCTACATCGTCTACGGGCCCATGAGTATGGGCGTCACTCAAGTCATGTATGAAGGTGCGCCGAATTATCCAGACTTCGGCCGCTTCTGGGAGATTGTGGAAAAATACTCCGTCTCTATTTTTTACACCGCACCCACAGCCATTCGTGCCTTCATCAAGGCAGGCGACCATTTCCCTGAGAAATATGACCTCTCCTCGCTTCGGCTGCTCGGCACAGTCGGCGAGCCGATCAACCCTGAGGCGTGGATGTGGTATCATGACAAGATCGGCGGAGGGTCGTGCCCCATCGTGGACACCTGGTGGCAGACAGAGACAGGCGCCATCATGATCTCCCCTCTTCCTGGCTGCACACCGACAAAGCCAGGCACTGCCACCCTCCCATTCTTTGGAGTCGATGCTGCGATCTTAGATGAAAACGGCGATGAATGCCGTGCAGATGAAGGCGGCAAGCTCGTCATCAGAAAGCCGTGGCCATCCATGCTGCGCTCACTTTATGGTGATAAGAAGCGCTACAGAGACACCTACTGGAGCGATTACAAAGGAATGTATACTGCTGGAGATGGAGCCCGCACCGATAAGAAGGGCAACTTCTGGATCGTCGGTCGACTCGATGATGTTCTAAACGTATCTGGACACAGACTGGGCACTGCCGAGGTCGAGTCCGCACTCGTCGCTCATAAGACTGTCGCTGAAGCCGCCGTCGTCGGTGCTCCGCATGAGATCAAAGGCCAAGCTGTCATCTGTTTTGTCACACTGAAAGGAAACGCCAAGCCCAGCGATGCACTCAAAGTCGAGCTTAGGAATCACGTGGGCAAAGTCATCGGAGCGATCGCGAAGCCCGACGCCATTCACTTCGCGCCAGCACTACCTAAGACGCGCTCTGGCAAGATCATGCGCCGCATTCTTAAAGAGCTCGCAGCCACAGGTAAGGTGACAGGAAATGTCACAACGCTGGAAGATGCAAATGTCATCACCGCCTTACAAGATAGTCTTTCCAAGTAAAACGGCATCCGCTAATACCTTGCTTAGATGACACCCCTTCGCTACGCCACAGCTCGTATACTATGCTCTATAGGCATTACGTATAAGTCTAAACGATTGGGCGATGCGACTCAGGAGACGCATCTACTACGCGAGGCTGAAGAGGCTTTAGGTTATCTGTGCTGGCAAGAAGTCGAAAACATCGACGATCTCTCTTCAGAATACTGGACGATCCGTGAATACAAGAATGATCTCATTCAGAAAAATAAGCGCCTCTCGGATTTAGAATCTCAACTCCAGAGCAAACAGATGGAGCGACAGGGAATCCTTGCCGAAGTCGGCCAAAAATCTCTCAGCATCCGAGAAGAGCGCGCAAAAGCTGTTCAGGTAGCAGAAAAGCTCTCCCAAGAGCGCGACATCTGCATCACAGAGGCAAAACGCCTTCGTCACCTCTTTGAAGGACAGCAGACAAAACTCAAAGTCCTGCTCCAAACGCCAGAAGGGAAAACATCTACTGAAGCTGAAACTGTAAGAACGAAGCTCGCAGACATTCGGCAACAGTTCGAAGAAAAAAAAGTAGAGAGGCAAAGAATTGCCGAAGAGATCTCTGTCTTGGATCATCGTATATCTGAGATGGACCAAAAGATCTCAAGCGTAAGCTCTGGCGCACAAGATGAAGCCTCTGGAACGACGACACTTGTTGGTAATATTAACCGTGAGGCGTCATCCCTACGTGCTGAGATTGGCCAAATTGAAAAAAGAATCTCACTTCTTTATATGAAAATCGGCAATCACCTTTCTCGTTATTCAAACTCTGATAAAGAGTGCGAGAAAGCAAGCAGAGCTGCAGGTTCACTCGCTCGGAAAGTGATCGCTTTAAGAGACTCGATCCTTCTCAATAATAAGTTGATCGAGCACATAGGGCGCTAACACGCTCAGGCCCGATTACTGATCGCGCCCCATGATGCTCCTCGTCTCAGCCATATTTTTCAGCTGAGCATCTCGCAGACTCATAATAGTAGGGTCTGGCAGATTGTCTCTACGGCTTCCTACGTAGCTGCTACGCTTCTTTGCTGACACCCTGTCACTTCCAAAGCGACCTTCACGTGCTGCATCAGTCGCATACTGCGATGTCTTATACTGTTGAGAGCCAAAACGTGAATCCTGCCCGAACTCGCGCGCATTTTTCTGAGCATCTCTATTCTCTGTCAGGAAACGCTTCGACGCATCATTCTTAGTGAAGGACTTCACCTGAGCATCACGTGCGCCAGACCATTCTTTCTTTTGATAACCGTCCCTGCGAAACTCTTTTTTATTAAACTGATTCTTACCAGTGTATGCCTCGCGATTATTAAAAGAACTGATCTTAGCAGGCTTTCCATCTGCAGTGCGTGCATCCGCATAAGTGGTGGCAAAACGTGACTCGAGACTTTTCCTCCGGGCCCCATTTGTATCGCCACCTCCGCCTTCAGTGGCAGAGCTGCGGAAGAGTTCTGCAGACTCACCGCCTCCACCTCCGCTCCCGCTACAGCTAATAAATAAGCTGCAGAGGCATAAGCTGAGAAGAAGGCAGAGTGCTTTCATATCCATGAGAACGTATAGATGCCATTCACAGAGAGCAATCTCTCAGTCCGTCACCGTCTATCCGCCAGTCTTAGGACCGCGCTTTTTCTTTGGCTTATCGGAGGAAGTGGACGTCACATCACGCCCTTTTGCCTTACGCATTTGATTCTTTTGAGCCTCCATTTCTGCGACTCGTTCAGCCATTGATTTCTTACGCTTCGATGGATCGACCTTCTTCAGATCTGGATCAGGGCGTGTCTTCATGAAAGCCGTCTGAGCAATCGCGAAGATATTTCCAGTCGTCCAGTAGAGCGCCAGCGCTGAAGCGAAGTTATAACAGAAGAAGAAAAAGATCAGCGGCATCAGCATGAAAATACGGCGCTGCATAGGATCACCAGACTGAGGAGTCATCCGCATCTGAATCAGCATCGTCACTGCCATGAGAATCGGCAAAATATTGATTGGCAGCTGATCACCAATGAACGGAAGTGAAAACGGCATATTGATCGTGTGGAGAGTATCCGGCTGCGACAGATCATCCACCCAGAGGAAGGATGCTCCACGTAGCTCGACAGCATGCTGAAGCATTTTATAAAATCCAAAGAAGAGCGGAATCTGAGCGAACATCGGCAGACAGCCACCGAGCGGATTCACACCATAGTCACGATACATCTTCATCGTCTCCTGCTGCACTTTCGCTGGATCATCAGGATACTTCTCCTTCAGTTCCTTCATCTTAGGAGCGAGTTTTGACATTCTCTTAGCTGTGCGCTGAGACTTATTCTGAAGAGGCCACATCAGCGTGCGGAGAATAACGGTCAAAACAATGATAGATAATCCCCACCCCCAGACAGGCGCTAGTGACTTGAAGACAACATCGTGAAGAAAGTGCAGCCCCCAGTTCAAGACTCTCGCAATCCAGGAGAACCATCCGTAATCCATGACGTCACCACGGCCATCACCGAGCGAGCGGACAATTGGATTATTCTTAGGACCCATGTAAATATCGTATTCATAGGAGGCGCTCTCACCCTTTCCTAATAAACGGGTAGGAAGCCCCATCGCACCGCGAAGAGCCTTCTTCTTTCCGCCGCCCTCGGAGGCTTCTAAGCCGAGATCCACATCTTTAGTCCCTGCCCAGATCTTCCCATTAGCCGCATCCTTTTGGAAAACCTGAGTGACGAAGAACTGATTCATCACACCCGCGTATTCTAGGTTTGTGACTTCTTTATTTTTATAAGGCTTAGCTGAGCTAAACATCCCCCCTTTAAACCCTGAGGCAGTCGTTGTCTCGAACTCACCATCTGCACGGTAAAAGAACGTATTCTGCGTATCCCATTCACGTTGATAGAGCGGTGCAGCAGA
>CALFDI010000042.1 GCA_937952875.1 uncultured Verrucomicrobiales bacterium | reverse complement strand
CCACACTTCATCACTATCTCTTCGTTTCAGGCCTGCTCTTTGCCATCGGCCTGGGCGGAGTCATTGCGCGCCGCAATATCATCGTCATCTTCATGTGTCTCGAGCTCATGCTCGCTGCGGCTAACTTAACACTCGTCGCCTTTTCCCGCTTCCGCGTCGGCGATACTGGCCTCCCAGACTTTGATGGCCAAGTTATGGTCTTCCTCGTTATCACAGTCGCTGCGGCTGAAGTCGCAGTCGGCCTCGCCATCATCGTTGCTCTCTACCGCGCGCGTCAGACGATCAATGTCGACGACCTCCACTCTCTCAAAGGCTAACCATTATAGCGTCTTCCTTCCCCCCTTTTTTTCACAATGGAACTCCCCTGGCTTTTACTTCTCATTCCTCTCGCGAGTGCGACCATTATCCACCTCGGACTAAAGCGTAATGCGATGGTCTCAGCGATGGTCTCGACTGCAGCTGTCGGCATCACGCTGGCTATCACCCTCATCATGCAGGGCAAAGACCAAGCGCTGTCTTACGAATGGGCCTCTCTCGGTGATAGCTCCATCAACATCGGCATTCTCTGGGATAAGCTCTCGCAGGGCATGATGATCGTCGTCGCCGGCATCGGCACGCTCGTGCACGTCTTCTCCCTCGCCTACATGAAAGATGACGAGGCCAAGGCACGCTACTTTGGCTGCCTGTCACTCTTCATGTTCTCCATGACCGGGATCGTCCTCGCGGACAATTTCCTCATGATGTTCATGTTCTGGGAGCTTGTTGGCCTCAGCTCATTCCTCCTCATCGGTCATTGGTATCATAAAGATTCCGCTGCAGATGCTGCGAAGAAGGCCTTTTTGACGAACCGCGTCGGAGACTTTGGCTTCATGATCGGGATTCTCATGATCTGGGGCATCACTGGGACCTTCGCCTTTTCTGAAATGTCCATCACTCCAGGCACTGTCACCGTCGGTGTGCTCGGTGCCGCTGTGCTTTGTGTCTTCGCAGGTGCCATGGGTAAATCAGCTCAACTTCCTCTTCACGTCTGGCTCCCAGATGCGATGGAAGGCCCGACTCCTGTCTCTGCTCTCATCCACGCTGCCACCATGGTCGCCGCCGGCGTCTTCATGATGACCCGCTTTTTCTTCTCTATCACACCAGAAGGCGCTGCCATCGCCGATGTCATCCCAGCATTTTCGGCGACCACGATCGCCTACATCGGAGGAATCACCTCACTCGTCGCAGCCCTCATGGCGACGCAGCAGAGCGATATCAAAAAGATCCTCGCCTACTCGACGCTCTCGCAGCTCGGTTACATGGTCATGGCCGTTGGCCTTCTGAATCCTGAGGCGGGCATGTTCCACCTCTTCACACACGCGTGGTTCAAGGCGCTTCTTTTCCTCGGATCTGCCTGCATCATCTACGCCTGCCACCATGAGCAGAATATCTGGAAAATGGGTGGCCTTCTGAAGAAAATGCCTCTCACATCAGGCACCTTCTTTGCGGGAACCGCAGCTCTCATCGCTGTGCCATTCTTGACTGCAGGATTCTATTCGAAAGAAGAAATCCTCTACTCAGCGCTTACGCCAGAAGGTGGGATCACTCCACTTTTCTGCATCGCAGGCTTTGTCGCGCTGCTCACAGCTTTCTATATGACTCGTGCGTGCGTCGTCACATTTTTCGGAAAGACTCGTTCGGACAATGCTGACCATGCCAAGGAAGTCGGGCCTCTCATGTTTGTGCCACTTCTCTTGCTCGCCGTCATGGCTGTCATTGCTGGATTTAAGCCAATCGTCGAAGCCTTTAGCGCCATGGACCCACGTCCAGAAGACATGAGCAGTCGCGTCGGGCACACGCTCGTCCTCATCACCTCGATCGGATCACTCATCGCCGGTGTCGCGCTCGGCTACGTCCTCTACAATGGAAAGGATAAAGAGCCATTCAATATCGGCCTCTTCCGCGAGCGCTTCTACATCGATAAAATCTACGATAACATTCTCGTTGATAAGATTCAGGGCATCTTTGCAAACCTCATCCATTTCCTCGATGAATTCCTCATCGGTGGCCTCATCGTCGGAGGCATCAGCCGCACTGCCGGAGGTGTGGGTAATCTCTTCCGCCGCATTCAGTCTGGCAACCTTCAGGGGTATTCCTTCGTCCTCGGGCTAGGCGTTCTCCTCGTCATCTACGTCACAGTCTTTCTTTCTAAATAGGTCTTAACGAACTTATCCGACCGTATTTCTCATACCATGGGCTCCCTCGTCTTACTTCTCATCCCCATCATCGCCGCTATCGCGATCATTGTCGGCTCACCAGCGCGTCTCACCGCTGTCATCAGTGCCGCTGCCTCACTCGTGATCGGCCTCTACATGGCCTTCACCCACACCTGTGATTGCTGGAATTTTACTGCATCTATGCTCCCAGCACTTGGGATCCATCTCACTCTCGGTGTAGATGGCATGAGCACGATCATGGTGCTCCTCAGTGTGATCGTCCTCTTCGCAGCCGTCTTCACAGGGAAGTCTCCAGAGGGACATGAAAAGCTCTACTACTCCTCTAGTCTCTTCATCGCAGGAGGCGCCATCGGAGCATTCCTCTCTCAAGACGTCTTCTTTTTCTACGCCTTCCACGAGCTCGCTCTGATCCCGACCTTTCTCATGATCGGCATGCTCGGCCGCGGTGATCGGAAGGCCATCGCGTGGAGAGTCACTATCTTCCTCGCCGTTGGATCTATGATCCTCCTCGCCGGCCTCCTCTGGCTCGTCAGCGCGACAGGCGGATCGTTCGCCTTCTCAGACATCGCGGCAAATGCAGCATCAATCGCCCCAGCTACGCAAAAAGGCATCGCTGCTCTTCTCATCGTCGGATTCGGCACACTCATCTCACTCTTCCCCTTCCATTCATGGGCTGCTCCAGCTTACGCCTCGGCACCAGCACCTACAGCTATGCTACATGCTGGCGTGTTGAAAAAGTTCGGACTCTACGGTCTACTTCGTGTCGCCGTTCCTTTCCTCCCAGAGGGTATGGCAGCCTGGACTGATATACTCGTCATCCTCTTACTCGGTAATATTCTCTGGGTCGGATATGTGACGGTGAACCAGAAGCGTCTCGATCTCATGCTTGGCAACTCATCTGTCATGCACATGGGCTACATCTTCCTCGCGATCGCCGCGATCTCAGCTGTTCCTGGAAATGACATCGCCGTTCCCGCAGCCGTCGTTCTCATGTTTGCTCACGGTATCTCCATTGCGATGCTCTTCGGTCTCGCAGATACGATCGAGCGTAAGACAGGCACTCTCGAGATCTCAGAACTCGGTGGACTCGCGAAGAAAGCACCAGCTCTCGCCTTTCTCTTTGGACTCGCAGCCATGGCGTCCATTGGCCTTCCAGGGCTCGCTAACTTCTCAGGCGAAGTCATGGTCTTCCTCGCTGGCTTTAGAGACTACGTCCCAGCTGAAGGCTTCGGCATCGTTCAGATCGGCACCATTCTCGCCCTCTGGGGAGTCGTCATTTCTGCCGTCTATATGCTACGCGCCTTTAGGAAAACGTTCCAAGGCCCACTCGTCCCTGCCACTGAAGATGCGACAGAAGCTCACTTCTGTGTTCGCATACCAGCCATTGTCCTCGCCGTCGCCCTCATCGCCGTTGGCCTCTGCCCGAACCTCCTTCTTAACCTCCTCAAATAACCGCTACCTCCTGACAGAACTCGAAGTCTGCCTTTTCAGCAGCCCTTCTTTAAACAGCAATCACCAGCTAGCGTCCACCTGCGGTTAAACATCACTCCTCATCATGCCTGCCTATTTTCTGGAAATCTTCACCCTCACCTTCGGCATCCTCCTGCTGATGTATGAGGCATTTGTCGACCCCAAGAGCAAATCAAACATCGCCGTCGCTTGCCTGATCGGACTCGTCGCCGCGTATGTGATGATCTTTTTCTGTATGTCTCCTGACCCAGGGAGTGATCAAGCATCATGGAGCTTCTGGACGCGCTTCTACACCATCGAGGGAAATGCGCTTTTCTATAAAGGCCTTATTCTCATCACGGCTGCTTCCGTTATTCTACTTACCATAGACTATAAGAAGATCCTCTCGCGCTTCACTGACACTCCAGACACAGAGGATAATACAGGGGAATTCTACCCTCTCATTCTCATCGCGACCACCGGTATGATGTGGATGGTCTCTGCAAAAGATCTCGTCTCCGTCTTCGTCGCACTCGAGCTAACGACCATCACCTTTTATATCCTCGTCGCATACATGCGCCGCAATGTTGGATCTCTTGAAGCTGGCGTAAAATACCTCATCTTAGGAGCCCTCTCTACAGGTATTCTCGTCTACGGCATCGCCTGGGTCTACGGTATCGCTGGGACGACAAGTATTGCTGGTATTGGCGAATTCCTCTCTACACAAGACACTCCATCATACGGACTCTTATTCGGTCTTGCTCTCCTTCTCCTCAGCATTGGATTTAAAGTCGGTGCTGCCCCGATGCAGCTCTGGATTCCTGATGTGTATCAAGGAGCACCCACTCCGACGACCGCCTTTCTCAGCGTCGCCTCTAAAGCCTCTGGCTTCGCCATCGCAGTCATCATCCTCACACCGTTTCTCGAGAATGACGTCACACATGGAGCCGCCAGCATGATGCTCACCGTCATGGCCTGCCTCACACTGATTATTGGAAATCTCTCTGCTATCAATCAGAGTAACTTCAAACGCCTTCTCGCCTACTCATCTATCGCGCACGCAGGCTTTATCACCATCGCTCTCGCAGCATGGAATGGCACAGCTACAGAGGGCAGCCCGACCTCATCTTCAGTCATCGGCTTCTACCTCGCCACCTACATGATCATGACCATGGCTGCATTCTTCCTGCTCGCCGCTGTCCGTAAGACTGAAGGTCACGAAGAGCTGTCAGCCTTTAATGGCCTCTCTAAAAGAGCCCCCGTTCTCACGATCTGCACCACCGTGCTCCTCGCTGCCATGGCTGGACTACCGCTGACTGCAGGCTTCTGGGGTAAGCTATTCGTCGTTAAAATGGCCGTCGATGCAGCACAGGCAGGCAACCCCGCTATGTGGTGGGTGATTGGCATTGTCTTTATCGCCGTCGGAGCAGGCTTTTACTACTACTTTAAGCTCATTGCCGCGATGTATTGGAATAAACCCGCGAGTGATAAGCCGCTCGAAGCGTCTCACATCACAAAAGCCTATCTCATCACTGCAGCCGTCGTCACTTTGATTTTAGGCATCTACCCAGCGCCTCTCATGTGGTTACTCCAGTAAAGTGAAACCACGGTTTCAATCGCTTCATATTTTACTACAGTAAGTCGTTTGCAATATCATCGACTCAAAACACGTAACGTAAAAACCACTATGGTTTCTCAAAAAATCACTCTTCTATTTTTGTTGCTGACGGCCTATCTCGGGCATGCAGAAGACCTCAGAAAGCAGATCTATTCTCACTTCCCCGCCTCTCAATGGGAAGATGCTATGGTCTCAGGTAATGGAAAATCTGGAGTAATGGTTTTCGGAGGACACCCCAAAGAGACCATCGTATTTAACAACCATCAATACATCATCCCAGCTAAGGGCCGAGACCCTATCCCGAACATGGCCGATATGTTCGAGCCAATGCGGGAAAAAATGCTCGCTGGTGACATCGGCGGTGGATGGAAGCTCTATTGGGACGAGTGGGAAAAGCGTGCAGGTGGCGGCATGTTCTGGACTCAGAAATTCCACCCCGGCTTCCAAATGAACTTCAATTTCAATACTGGAAGTTACCCTGTGAAATATCATCGCTCTACTCAGTTCGATACCGGAGTTGTTAGCACAGAATTTACAGACGGCTTCGGTGACTGGAAACGTGAGACATTCGCCTCCCGAGCAGGCGATATCATCGTGACCCGTATGAAGCAGTCATCTAAGGGACGTAAAGTCACCTTCGATCTCACGCTCACAGAATGCCCTAACCATCCTAACAACATCACTTCAGAGGCCTTATCTGAAAAAGGCTGGATCACTTGGCGTTCGAAATATCCCGAGCGGAATGGCGAACAAGGTGGATATGAAGGACTCACACGCGTCATCACAAAAGGTGGAAGTCAGAGAACTAGTAAATCAGGGCGCCTCTCTGTTCGTAATGCAGATGAGGTTCTCCTCATTACTGCCCTAGACCGCTACCGTGCCGACTTCAATGAGTGGGATAAGAATGGACTCAAAAAGAAATTAAAGGCTATCACTCCAGACTTTGATGCCCTTCTCGAAGCCCACGTTAAAATCAATAAGCCAATTTTTGACCGCGTCAGCTATACCTTAAACGCAACAGAGGAAGAGCGCACCAGAAGCACTGAAGAATTAATCGCCATGGAAAATGCCGACACTTCTGGCATCACTCCCGCTCTGTTAGAGAGACTCTTCTACAATAGCCGCTACCTCTTTATGGCCTCTTCAGGTGAAGAGTATGCCCCACGCCTCTCTGGACTCTTTATCGGGAAATGGGGTGCTGCATGGGCTGGCGACTACACTCTAGATGCCAACGCGAACATGGCCGTCTTCGGCGGACACATCGGAAACATGCAGGAAATGATGCGCGGTTATCAAGCTATCATCGAGCGCACACTCCCACAATGGAGAGCTGGAGCCAAGCAGCTCTTCGGCATGCGTGGTATTCTAGGACCTGTCCGCATCGACGGAGAGGTCGCCGTTCCACATCACTTTAATGCATACCATGCACACTGCACCGCTACTGGCCTAGGCCCATGGATTATCTACCCACTATGGGAGCAGTATGAAATCACCGGAGACACTGAATTCCTCAAAAACACGCTCTACCCGATCATGAAAGAGCAGCTCAACTTCTACGAGGACTTCCTCACGAAGAAAGATGAGAACGGAAAAGTCATCTTCGTTCCATCATGCTCTCCAGAGAACGCATGGGCTAAGATCAAGCCCCGCACATCCGCATCCATCAACTCCACCATGGATATCTCTGCGGCACGCCACCTCTTTAAAAATATCATACAAGCTGAAAAAGATCTTGGCCTCACTCCATCGCCAAAGGCTGCCGAGCTCCTTTCTCTTCTCCCTCCATACCTGATTAACAAGGACGGAGCTTTACAGGAATGGTCATGGCCTGGACATGGAGAAAACTATGGTCACCGCCACTCTAGCCACGTCTACACACTCTGGCCTGGCTACGATATTAACTACGAGAACCCTGACACCAAACACTTCGTCCCTGCTATGGAACGAAGCCTAGAAAAAAAGAATCATTCAATCGTTCAGGCTCACGACTTCATCCAACGTGCCATCGGCTGGCTCCGCCTCAAACGTGGAGATGAATTCTACAAAATACTCAAATACACCTTAGAGAATAACTATCTCTACAGTAGCTTAGCCACTTCTCATAACATCAATCACCATATCTATAACTACGATTATATCCTGAGCATGCAGGGACTCCTGATAGAGACAGCTTTATTTACACGTCCTCATGAGATCGAGCTGCTTCCAGCTATGCCAGATGAGATCAAGACTGGAGAATTCACGAATTTAAAAGGTCGTAACCGCTGCACTATTCATTCCATCAAATGGGATCTCACTGCGAAAACTGTAGAGTGTAGCTTCACTAGCGATATCGACCAGACCATCACCATCATTAATCGTCGCGGAATGAAGACGATAGAACCAAACGCTCCACTCGCAACGTCTCCACACGGAAACTATGCCAGAGAAGTCACAGCGACTGCAGGGAAACGCGTTGATATGACAGTAAGCTGGTAAACCCAGCCCTAGCCCCCAAACCTTCGTTAGAAGGTATTCTTCTTTTTTTTGATAAGAAACCGAAAACGACACGTTAAGTGCCCAGACATGAGATTCGTATTACTATTCCTCCTTCTCAGCGTATATTCATCCCACGCTGAGCTCCTCACGCTCGTCAGTAAGGATGGACGCGTAATTAAAGCAGAGCTCATCGAAGTCGACGAGAAACAAAACATCGTCTTCAAGAGGGAAAACGGACAAAGATTCACACTTCCCTTCTCGCACTTTGCCGAAGAATCGCTCGTCACGATTTCTCGCGCATGGACGAAGGTTCTCGATGCTCGCCCGCTTGAAGTGCCTGTCCCTAAGTGGAAAATTCTTTTCGTCATCTATCCATCGATCGATACCACACTAGGTTCTCGAGAAATCAAGACGACGATGGGGAGTGGACGTCTTAAAGAATTTACAAATCTCGGTGATCGCATCGAGAAAACCATGGAGGACTGGGCTAATGAGAAGGTGACTTTCCAAGTTGATACGAAAATCATGTCTACTCCATTGGCAAAGATGTCTCCAGTCCGTGGATCATACTGGCCTAAGCCAGATGATGTGAGAGAAGACCTCCAAGACATTTTAAAAGAAGGTTTATACGATTCACTCGTCATCGGACTCGATCGAAAGGCCTTTAACCCGAGCTATGCAGGACTCGGGCTAACCTCTACTCCAAGTGATCGTTCTCTGGGTGTCACTTACGCGTTGAGCGTGAATGCTGGTGACGAAACATTTATCCACGAATGGATGCATGGCTCATGTGCCTACGTGCGAAACGTGCTGAAAAGCGACTGCCCAGATCCACATGATAATGGTAAGTTCGGCGTTACGAAGGAAAATGGAGGCTGGTCACATTGGTATAAAATGATGATGCGAAATGAAATCCCTCGCAGTGAGACAGAATTTGCCGGCTTTAGCGACGAATCATGGGATAAGGGTGGCCCTTATTACAAAGACCGCGTGAAGCAGGCTAAACGTGAGCGGAGAAAAGGGAAATCGATCTCTAAGCCGCGTTAAACATCTCCTTTACTCAGGAGAGACCTCATCAGGTGCCTCAGGCGTGGCGAGAATCACTTTCTCCTCCTCGCTTTCATTGTTCTCAGTGAGGCTAGCTGCAGAATCACTCTGCGAAGGTAATTTCTGAGAAACATCGGGGGCTGTAAATTGAATTCCAGAAATATTACCTGGATGAATCTTCGTCTCTTCAACTTTTGGGCGAGACACGGCACTAGGGCGAGTGGGCTTTTTCTGTGGAGTCGGTGCTGAAGAGGCTGACTCTTCTTTCTTTTCGACTTTGCTACCACGCTTGGTGCGAAGTTCCTTATAACTTGTCCCGCACGACATTAGCGAAACAGATATCACAGTAGCTCCGAGGGTTGGCAGTAGCATTGACCAATTCATAATGACCATCCTGCCCCACCAAATGCGGCTGACAATCGAGAATTTCGTCAATTCTCTAAGCAATTGTAATTTTTGTATCGCTAGCTAGTATATAGGCCATAGACATTTAATCAGTATGAACCAAAACGACTTCTACGCATCACCGATGAGCGCAGCTCAAGCAGCTCCTGCTTCTCGTGCCGAATTTATCAAAAACACATACCTTCACTTAGGTGGAGCCATTCTTGTGTTTGGAATCCTTGAATCTCTCTTGCTGAAAATTCCAGGCATCGAGATGACAGTCATGAAATACATGGGCGGCGGCATGGGCTGGCTCGTCGTGCTCGGCCTCTTCATGGGCGTCTCTTGGCTAGCTAATAACTGGGCCCACAGTGACACATCACGCGAAATGCAATACGCAGGCCTTGGTCTCTACACTCTCGCTCAAGCCGTCATCTTCCTACCAATGGTCATCATGGCACAGCACATGACAGGAACGAACGAGATCATTTATAAATCCTTCGGAGTCACGACTGGTATCTTCGCGGCACTGACACTCATCGCACTCACGACGAAGAAAGACTTCTCCTTTCTCGGCGGTTTCCTAAAAATTGCAGGAATCACGGCACTCGGCCTCATCGTCGTTTCTATCATTTTTGGATTCCAACTCGGCATCATTTTCTCCGGAGTAATGGTGTTAATCGTCGGTGCTATGGTCCTCTACCAGACAAGCAATATCGTTCACCACTACGGCACTCACCAACACGTAGCAGCTTCGCTTGGCCTCTTTGCAAGCTTCGCCACGATGCTCTGGTATGTCATGAGAATCTTTATGTCCCGCGAGTGATCGCTCTGACGATATAACATTTTTTAAAAAAGCCGCTTTCACTTCATTGAGAGCGGCTTTTTTGTGCCA
>CALFDI010000041.1 GCA_937952875.1 uncultured Verrucomicrobiales bacterium | reverse complement strand
GATGGCCAAGATGTGTTAAAAATAGAGCCGAAAGTGCTAACTGAGCTGACGAATGAAGCGATTAAGGCGATATCTTTCAAACTCCGCACCAGCCATCTGGAACAAGTCGCAAGTATCTTAGACGATGAGGAGGCGACAGAGAATGATCGCATGGTCGCGCTGATGCTTTTGAAAAATGCCGAGATCGCTGCGCGAGGAATTCTACCAGGGTGTCAAGACACAGGCACCGCGATCGTGATGGGAAAAAAAGGCCAAAAGGTCTGGACGGGCGGGAATGATGAAGAGGCTCTCTCAGAAGGCATCTATAAAACCTACCAAGAAGAAAATCTTCGCTTCTCCCAAGTCTCTCCACTCACGATGTATGAGGAGACGAATACGAAGACAAACTTGCCTGCGCAGATTGACCTCTTCGCGACACCGGGCAGCGAGTATCATTTCCTCTTTATGACGAAGGGTGGGGGATCTGCGAACAAGAGCTTTCTCTACCAGCAGACGAAGTCGCTCCTCAATGAACAGTCACTCATACCGTTTTGTGTAGAGAAAATGCGCTCGATCGGCACATCAGCCTGCCCTCCGTATCACCTAGCCTTTGTCATCGGAGGCACGAGCGCAGAGATGTGTCTTAAGACTGTGAAGCTCGCCTCTGCCCGCTACTACGATAACCTTCCGACATCGGGCGATGAACACGGCCGTGCCTTTCGAGATGTTGAGTTAGAGAATCGACTCCTAGAAGAATCTCGCAAGATAGGCATAGGTGCACAGTTCGGTGGAAAATACTTCTGCCACGATATTCGTGTGATCCGACTGCCTCGTCACGGAGCATCTTGCCCGGTTGGTCTTGGGGTTTCGTGCTCCGCCGATCGTCAGGCAAAGGCGAAAATTACGAAAGATGGAGTATTTCTCGAAAAGCTCGAAGCTGATCCGAGTCGTTTCATCCCAGAAGAGTATAAAGACTGGGCCTTCAAGGGGGTCGAGATCGATCTGGATCAAGGAATGGAGGCGACTCTCAAAACACTTACGAAGTATCCCGTAACAACTGCACTTTCTCTCTCTGGCACGATCATAGTCGCGCGAGATATCGCCCATGCGAAGTTAAGAGAGCGTCTCGATGAAACAGGAGAGTTGCCAGATTTCTTCAAAGACTATCCGGTCTACTATGCTGGTCCGGCGAAGACGCCTGAGGGGATGGCTAGTGGATCGTTCGGACCCACGACGGCTGGCCGGATGGATCCCTACGTCGATCTTTTTCAGAGTCACGGCGGTAGCATGGTGATGCTAGCGAAGGGGAATCGCTCACAACAAGTCATCGATGCCTGTCAAAAGCACGGAGGGTTTTACCTAGGTTCTGCTGGTGGTCCGGCAGCCTTACTTGCCAGTGATCACATCAAGTCTGTGGAAGTAGAAGATTATCCTGAGCTAGGGATGGAGGCTGTCTGGAAGATCCGCGTTGAGAACTTCCCTGCATTCATTCTCACAGACGATAAGGGGAATGACTTCTTCAGTCAGATCACAGCGTGCCCTGTTTGCTAAAGAGCGAAACAGTTGAGCTTACTTGTGCTCAGGATCAGTAAGTGTCTTGAGAAAGGCGATGATTGCAGCTTTCTCTTCATTACTGAGGAGGATACCTGTGCTGGCATGCGGTTGTAGCGCTGGATCTAGCGTCTGATGTTTCTGAGAAAAAGGGGAGCTATAATGATCTAAGACATCCTCAAGAGTCGAGAATCTACCATCATGCATGTAGGGGGCTGTGAGCTCTATGTTCCGCAGGCTTGGAGTGACGAACTTACCTTTGTCGTCTGATTTGAGAGTGACTACATATCGCCCTAGATCATCGGTCGCGTTCAGGCCATTATTACGAAAAGCGTGATCTGTAAAAAGCGGTCCACTATGACATTCGTAGCAGCTGGCTCCACGAGTTTGGCTTTTAGGGTCGTATGGTGTGTGAAAAAGTTTCTGTCCGAGTTTTTCCTGTTCTGTGAGTGAGACTTTTCCTTCTACGGAGTCATCGTATTTTGAGTCTGTGCTTTTTAGGCTGAGTAAATAGTTCTCGAGTGCGAGCGCGAGTTTCTTCTCAGTGACATTTCCTGGTCCATAGGCTTTTTCGAAGTCTGTTTTGTAGTTACCATATCGATTCAGACGAGCGACTGCGCGACGGATGGGGAGGCTCATTTCCGTCGGGTCTTTAATGGGGTGTAGCACTTGCTCTCGTAGTGTCTTCGCCCTTCCATCCCAGAAGAATGAATCTTTCCATGCGAGATTGAGCACAGACATCGATTGGCGTTTTCCGATGTGTCCGTTAATCCCTTCAGAAAATTGTCGAGGATCAGAGAAGCCATCGACTGGAGAATGACAGGCTGCACATGCCATCCGATTGTCCTCAGAGAGTAGGGAATCGAAGAAAAGCCGGCCACCTAGTTCGATTCGTTCTTTTGTTAAGACATTATCGGTCGGTAAGTCGGGTTTAGGAACATGCTCCGGAAGCTCCAGAGTGTGTGGTGTGTAGGTCTTTGGTAGATATGTGTCTTCTGCCCAAGCCGCACTAGCAGTAGAGAATAGGGCAAATGCATACAACAATCGACTCACGCCGAAAGATGTATCACAGCAATTCTAAAATGCAAAGGAGCTGCGGCGCCCTCGCCGCTGCACTGTTCTGGTTGATAAGCGGCGAGGGCGCCACTGCTCCTTTAGCTCGACCAGCTTTTGTAGCTATTCTTGGCGAGTGAAGAGTTACTATAACGGAAGTCATGACTGACATCTTCGCCGAGCCAGTCAGGCTTTTCGAACTCTTCATCTTCAGAATTGAGTTCGATCTCAGCGATGATGAGTCCGTGATTTTCTCCTTCAAAGACATCGATTTCCCAGGTGTGTGGCCCAGAGGCGATGTGATAGCGTGTCTTCTCGATTGTAGAAGACGTTGCGAGTTCTATCAGCTCTTTTGCATCAGAAACGGGGATCTCGTATTCAAATTCTGCACGTGAGATGCCGGATGATTTTCCTTTGATCGTCAGCCATGCTATGTCGCCTGCCAGCCTGACTCGCACAGTGCTGCTAGGATCACTCGAGAGGTAGGCTTGCGCCATCGTGACCGGATTCGTCCGAGGGAACTCGCCTTTGACGAGGAATTTCCGCTCAATCTCCTGACCCATGATGGAGATCTTTTCCTTTCGTGGTAAAGACGCGAGCGCCAGGCTTAGACCCGAGGTAGGCGTAGGCCCAGCCAATCAAGACGGTGAGCTTATTCTGGAAGCCGACAAGGAATAAGACGTGAATAAAGAGCCATGCTGACCAGGCGAGGAAGCCGGTGAGTTGAAGCTTTCCTGCTTTCACAACAGCTGCATTCCGCCCGATGATAGCCATCATTCCTTTGTCCCAGTATTTAAATTTACGGCGGGCATCGTATTTCGAATCGTCTATCTGTTTGTCAGAATTCTTAAATTCATCATTGAGCACATCAGCGACATGGCGCCCCATCTGAGAGGCTGCGGGTGCTACGCCGGGGACTTTAACTCCTTCAGTATCCGTGCAGTCGGCGATGTCACCTACTGCAAAGATACGAGGGTATCCAGGCAAGCTTAGGTCTGGCTCAACGGTTAATCGCCCTGCGCGATCACGTGGTAGATCCTCGAAGAATGATGTCAGCTTCGTCGCCTCCATACCTGCTGCCCAGATAATGGTATGGGCATCGATGACTTCTCCGCTTTTTAGCTCGATCTGGCGATCACGCACGTCAGTGACGAGCGTTTCTGTGCGGACTTCGACTCCTTCTTTTTCGAGTTTTTTCTTCGTATACTCAGACTGTTTTTCAGGAAATGGCATCAGTAGACGCGGCGCGGCTTCTATGATGATGACTCGGAGTTGTGATGCATCTAGACTCTTATAGTTCGTATGAAGAGTCCGGTTCATAAGCTCGGCGAATGCTCCGGCGAGTTCCACACCCGTGGGTCCGCCACCAACGATAGCGAGAGTCATGAGCTTCTGACGCTCGACCCTGTTTTTGGTCTTTTCCGCTTCTTCGAGAGCAGAGAGAAAGCGTTGACGAATCGTCTCGGCATCTTCGAGTGACTTGAGTGTGCTGACTTTTTTCTTCCACTCGTTATTTCCAAAAAATGAGGTGCGGACACCTGTCGCTAGCACGAGTGAATCATAGTGATACTCCGCGCTTTCTCCATAAGCGATGGATTGATCACGATCGAGACGATTGATCTGGTCAAGTAGGACCGTGACGTTCGATGCCTTATCGAGAATTTGGCGGATCGAGCGTGCAATATTCGGTGCGGAAAGCGCAGCAGAGGCGACTTGATACAGTAGGGGCTGAAAGAGATGGTGATTCTGGCGATCGATGAGTGTCACTTGATAGCGGGTATCACCTGCTAGCTCTTGAGCACAAGCTAGGCCACCGAATCCGGCGCCTACGATCAATACGCGATGTGGAGATTTCATTGCCTGTTCAAGCTGCAATCGTTGTGCCTAAAGAGCAAGACGGACTTTGTGAAAGTTTTCACAATCTTTTCATCTCTGCTGTAAAAGAATTCGCGTTAATTCCAATTTATAGGCGCCTGAGAGCCTTTCATTGCTAAACGCAGCGTAGAGGATATCGTAATGCGCATGCAGGGAGAATTGGACTTTGAGACAGCGGTATTACCAGAAAGGGTCTTCCTCGGCTGGGATGCACCGCTCGTGACAAAGGTGATCGATTATCTCTGGCAGCGCCGCGCTCATCTGCCTACTATGATGGTAGTGGTGCCTACTGCTCAGTCTGGGCGTCGACTTCGTGAAATGCTGGCCGAGCGTGGTGGCTGCCTTGCTCCACAGGTCGTGACGCCGACTTTCTTCTTCCGAGAAGGCGCTGGAGCTGGAGGTGCACTCGCAGAACTCATAGCTTGGGAGCAGACGTTGAAGGCAGTCGATTGGTCTCACTATGAAGAGATTATACCTGTCGGTGCTGCGTCTGGAGATGAGGGGGCGAGGGGACTTATCCAGCAGATCCAGTCAATCCGCGCAGAGCTTGCCGAATCTGGGCATGATCTTTTTATAGCCGCATCTCGCCTTCCTGCAGATCATGCAGAAAAGTCACGCTGGGAGGCGTTATCAAAACTAGAAAAAGAGTATCGATTCTCAATGAGAAAACTCGGCTACTCAGACCCTCAGGATGGTAAGCGAAAAGCCGCAGCGGAATTCAAAATTCCTGATGGTGTGACTCAGCTTGTTCTGGCTGGAGTGCCAGATCCAGTGCCGCTCGCACAGACTGTCTGGCAGCGATGGGCGAGTGATATCTCCATAGAAGTGCTCATTCATGCGCCGTCAGACGAGTCCCATGCATTCAATGAATGGGGGCAGCCACTGACAGCAGTCTGGACTGATCGCACACTGGAGGTTGGCTCAAATGAAAACATCACACTGTGCGAAACACCTGCGGATCAGGCAAAAGCCGCAGTGCGAGCCATCTCTGATACGCTTTCTGAAAAAGAGAGTATCGGGAGAAATGATCTCGCTCTCGGGGTGTGCGATAGCGCGATTTTGCCTGAAGTGACCCGCGTCTTCGCAGAGCGCGGGTGGACCATTTTCGATCCAGGTGGCAAGACCTTAGGTCAGACAGGCTTTTTGTCTTGGCTAGAAGAGCTATGCCGATGGCTAGACCGGGGTGACGTGCGGACACTTTCCAATCTTCTGCCTCAAGTCTGGACTGAGCGCTTACTGGAGAGGAAGACATACTACTTTTCTCTCACTTTAGCGGAAATTGTAGAGGTGGCGCTGCCGCAAACCACTTCTGATCTTGCCGCTCTTAAAGACGCATCATGGTTAGTAGGTCATCGGCGTGAAGGTGAAATACGGAAGGGGGCAGAGGACTTGATCGGAGTATGTAAACAGCTGAACTATTATAAAAATCGGTTTTCTTATGATGGTGTAGCTGAGACTCTGCGAGAAATGGTATCAAAAGTGCTCGCGGACGAGCCTGAGACAGTCGCTGCTACAGCACCTCTCTTAGATGAAGTTGAAAGGCTAGAGGCGAGCGTGAAACTTCCCGCTGCACGTTGGATTTCGCTCTTAGGTCGAGCACTCGGCAGTCTTCGTGTAGAGTCAGAGACTGTGGAGAAAAGCCTAGACGCACAGGGGTGGCTCGAGCTGGGGTATGAGCCAGCGCCTACACTGGTGTTATGTGGTTTTAACGATGGTGTCGTTCCAGAGAATTCTCTGGGAGATGCTTGGTTGCCGGATGCTATGAGGACTGTGTTAGGTCTAAAGGATAATCGCAGCCGCTTTGCGCGTGATGCCTTTTATACTGTTTCTTTGGTAGAGGCACGGCGGCAGGAGGGAGGTGTTCAGTTTGTTGTCGGAAGGTGGGCTTCTGGAGGTGAGAGCCTGATGCCGAGTCGCCTGCTTTTGATGCCCCCGCGTGATGAACTTGCTGCACGTGTGAAGCATGCCTTTTCTGCTCCTGATGTGATGCGGCCAGTGCTGGCGTGGCAGCGCGACTGGCTTCTGAATGTTCCAGTCAAGGCTACTAAGCTTAGGCTCTCTCCGACAGCTCTTTCTTTGTATTTAAAATGTCCATTCCGCTACTATTTAAAGCACGTTCTCGGGATGCAAAGGCCTGAAATACTGCGAGAAGAGTGGTCACAGCGAGAGTTCGGCACTATAATCCACGAGGTGTTAGAGCGCTTTGGCCGTGATTCACAAGCACGTGATTTTACAAAGTCTGATCCGATCACTGCGTGGTTGTCTTCGGAGTTAGATAAAGTCGTCGCTGAGCGATTCACTGAGACGCCTCCTCTAGCTGTTGAACTTCAAGTCGAGTCTATGCGCCAGCGTCTTAGCTTTTTTGCTAAAGCGCAAGCTGAGCAACGAACTGCCGGCTGGGAGATTAAATACGTAGAAGAAAGGATGAGTATGACCTTTTGTGATGTGGAGTTAAACGGGATTATTGACCGTATCGATTATAACGAGACTCTCGATCAGTGGATGGTGTGGGACTATAAGACGGGTAAGGACGCGCTCGACCCTAAGAAAGCCCACTGTCTGCCAAATGATAAACGTAGTCCATGTCCAGAGCATCTTGAGGGAGCAGAGGAATTTCAACTCATGGCGCTCGCCGCATCTAACAGAGTGAAAGAATCTGCTCACACATGGACGAATCTGCAGCTGCCACTCTACGCTGCATGGCTTCAGAAAGAAAAAGGTGTTCAGGCAGGAGTGGGCTACATTTCAATGATGGCCACTCGGCATGAAGTTGGGTTTCGACCTTGGGTGAATTATCGCGAAGACTATTCTGATGGAGCTTTAGCTGCCGCAGGAAAAGTCGCAGAGCTACTCAAAGAAAATACGTTCTGGCCACCTGCAAAAAAAATAAAATATGATGACTACGAAGAACTCGTAGATGATGATTCTCTAAAAGATGCGGTTCTCTGGAGTGTGTAGTTATACCGTCTGTAAGAGGTGATTATTACCAGTATGGTGAAGCAATTAAAACAGCATTTCAAAGAGCACGCATGGCTTCATTTGGCTGGTTTTGTATCAGCTGTCGCTTACGGCAGTCTTGCATTTGAAAGTCGAGAGATAGAACCTGTTTCGCTCTCTTTCTTTTATACGTGTTGGCTCGTAGCATGGGCAGCACTGGTGCTGTTTTTCGTGAGACTGCGTCGAGGCTCTGTGAGTTTTTCATTGATAGGCATTCTGGTCTGGGCGGCCATCTTTCGGGTCATGGGAATCATCGCGATTCCGATGTTGGCAGAAGATGATTACTTCCGCTTCCTCTGGGATGGTTATCGCTTTGCTGAAACGGGGAGCCCTTATCAGGAGATTCCAGCTGATTTCTTCGATAAGTCGGATCTTCCTGAAAGCATGAGTGAGATCGTATACGATATTAATCATCCGCATTTGCCGACGATCTATGGGCCAGTGGCAGAGCTCGTTTTTTTACTGAGTTATAAAATTGCTCCTGGCAGTCTCATTGTTCTCAAGATTTTCTTCGTTCTATTCGAAGCCCTTCTTCTCTTTTTGTTGAGTCGACTAATGAGTATGAGATGGCTTGCTTTCATTGCGTGGTGTCCATTGCTTGTCATTGAAAATTCCTTTCAAGCTCATCCGGAAATGATCGGCGTTGCCTTTATGGTCTGGGCAGTGCTAGCGGGGAAAAATGGCCGTCCATGGATGGCGATGATGTTCTTAGGTGTCGCCACGAGCGCTAAGGTGTTCGCTGTTCTTCTCTGGCCATTCATCGTAGAGAAAGCTCGATGGTTCAGGCAGGGCGTGATGTTGGCCGGTGTGATTGTGCTGATTTACCTTCCTTTTCTCCTCCAGCGGGAAGATGCAGGGTCGATCAGTCTGCAGGCTATGGCAACAGAATGGGAGTTTAACTCAGCAGGATATGCCTTGCTGAGGGAATTATCAGAGACCCACGCCCGTCTATTGAGTCTTATCATTTATGCGGTTGCCTACGTCGCGCTTGTTATTTCCTATTGGTGGAGGAAAAGGAATGATCCTGCGCACCAGCCACGCTTAGATGTGGTTTTCGGGCTATTTTTCTTTCTCTCTCCAGTGATAAATCCTTGGTATCTATTATGGCTTCTACCGTTCTCCATTTTGACTCCACGCTGGTGGTCTCTCACTGCAGTATTCGCTGTAACATTATCTTACATCACAGGCTTAAACCTAAACTCAGCACATTTAGAGGATTTTGCGATTCCTCTAAATGTAAAGTTGCTAGAGTTTGGTATCATTCTAGGCGCTTTATTATTTGATACTTGGATCAAACGGAAAAGGCGAGAAAACGCTGTTGGGTAGAGCTATCGAGAGAAGTTGATTTTTATGTAATAGCGGAGCGCGGAAAGCTGTTTGCTGGTGAGCTTTCCTGCGAGCATCTTAGGTTTGAATTTATTAAAGATGCTTGCTTTGTTACTACGACTCACACCCTTGGCCTGCCGAGCGCGGTCGATTTTCTTTTGCATCCGAACAAGGATTTTTCCTTGTCTCTGGTAGAGTTGGCGAGAGATTACTTTGGGAGCAATCTTGGCTTTACCAAGGAAAACAGATTCTCCTAGTTGAGCTTTTTCTTGGTTGATGGAGTCTGAGCCGGAGTCATCGTCATCGTCGTCGAATCCACCACCACCACTGAAACTCCCGCCACCACCACCACCACCACCGCCGCCGCC
>CALFDI010000040.1 GCA_937952875.1 uncultured Verrucomicrobiales bacterium | reverse complement strand
GATCGGCGCTCTGACGCAGCCATTGGCAGATGGATTAAAGTTCATTTTAAAAGAAGACTTCGTCCCTGGCCACGTCCGGAAGGCCTTTTTCTGGCTCGCTCCAGCACTCACGATGGTGCCCGCACTGGTAACCGTTGCCGTTATCCCATTCGGTAGTGATCTTCACTTTGGCGATCTTGTGATCCCGATGTCGATCGCAGACCTCGATGTCGGCCCGCTCTTCATCTTCGCGATCGCGTCCCTTTCTGTCTACGGCATCACCCTTGCTGGATGGGCCTCGAATAATAAATACTCATTCCTCGGAGGTGTTCGCTCCTCCGCGCAGATGATCTCGTATGAGATCTCACTCGGCCTCTCCGTCGTGCCGATCCTCCTCGTCCACGGTCAGCTAAACCTAGGCGACATCGTCCAATCTCAGGCAGACGGTGGCTGGGCCATTCTTCCCCTCTGGAACGAAGGTGGCCTCTTCCTGACAGAAGGCTATCGTTCAGTCCCAGATTGGTGGATGCCACTGGCTCTTTTCGTGCCCCTTCTCATCAGCTTCATCATCTTTACCATCTCCATCTTCGCAGAGACGAATCGCACACCGTTCGACTTAGCTGAGTGCGAGACCGAACTCGTCGGTGGTTACCACACTGAGTATTCTTCCATGAAGTTCGCCCTCTTCTTCCTTGGTGAATACGCTGCTATGATCGTAGGTAGCTCCCTCATCGTCACTCTCTTCCTCGGCGGCTGGTCTATTGGCTTTGGGATCGATCAATATCTAGCTGGCACATGGTGGGGCGGCTTTATCCACCTCGGCGCGTTCCTCACAAAGGTCGTTGGCTTTGTCCTCTTCTTCATCTTGGTCCGCTGGTCTGTGCCGCGTTTCCGTTACGATCAGCTCATGCATCTTGGCTGGATCATCTTCTTCGAGGCAGCACTCATCAATGTCTTCGTCACAGCTCTCATCCTCGCCACAGCGTCCACATCCGTCGCACCAGGCTGGGGCATCGGACTCGGCTTCGTCGTCCTCACTGTCATCAGTGCTGGCCTCATGTGGGTCCTCAAGTCGAACGACGAAAAAACCGTCGCTCCGAAAACCAGCCCGGAAGCGATTAGGGCTTAATTCTGTCAAAAAAATCTCTCAAACCATGGCTACTATAAAAGTCGAACGTCCTAAGCTGAATACCGGCGAGAAAATGTATCTCGGCGCTATTTTTAAAGGCTTTTTCATCACCCTCAGTCATGCCGTTAAATCACTGCGTGGTAAGTCCCGCGGTGCAGAAGGCATGAAATCCTCTGGTCTCGGTATTACCATGCAATATCCGGAGCAGACGTGGGATGACCAGCTGCCAGACTACTACCGTGGTGCACCTGCGCTCGTGGTCAATGAAGAAGGCCGTGAGAAATGCGTCTCCTGTCAGCTCTGCGAATTCATCTGCCCACCAAAGGCCATTAAAATCACTCCGGGCGAGATCCCATCAGATGATGAATGGGCTAAGGTCGAGAAGCGCCCGCAGGAATTCGATATCGACATGATCCGCTGCATTTACTGCGGCATGTGTGAAGAAGTCTGCCCTGAGCAAGCCATCTTCCTCCGCAAAGACTACGCCATCACGGGAACAAACCGCGACGAGATGGTGCATGATAAGAAGAAGCTCTACGAAATCGGCGGCACCCGCGTCGGCCTCGTCAACAAGTGGAATGAGCTGAAATAGTTATCCGTTGGTTGTTATTTGTTATTGGGATTTGCAATGAGCGCAATTCAGTCATTCGAAGATCTTGAGGCCTACCAAAAATGTAGGGCCTTTCGTATTTTCATCTTTGAAAATATTCTCCCACTGATTTTGCAGAAAAAAGAATTCTCTCTAGCTGACCAGATCAAGCGCGCAGCTCGGTCAGTAACAAATAACATCGCAGAAGGATATGGACGTTACCATTACCGCGATAATTACAAATTCTGCTCCAATGCCCGTGGCTCTCTTTGCGAGACACTTGAACATGCCATCTGCGCAGCTGACGAAAAGATCATCCCACCCACACTCTTAGCAGAAGTGAGAGCATCCTATGCCCCTGCTTCTAACATTCTCAACGGTTATATGGCCTACCTTGCTAAAACGGCATCGACAAAAGTCCCTAATAACAAATAACCACCAACGAATCACGTTATGCCTTTCCCCCTTTTCCTCGTTTTTTCCATCATGGCTGTCGCTGGAGCGATCTCCTTGATCCTCATGCGTAACCCTGTCTCGAGCGCCATGTCTATGGTCGTAAGTTTCGTTGGTATGGCTGCGCTCTTTATCGGGATGAATGCTTACTTCGTCGGTATCATTCAGATCCTCGTCTATACAGGTGCCATCATGGTGCTTTTCCTCTTCATCATCATGCTTCTCGATCTGAAGGTGGAGGAAAAAGTCAAATCAAGGCCTCTCGCTATTGCTGGGGCTTTTATCATTCCGGCTATGCTCGTCATGCAGCTCGTTGCGATTCTTCAAGATACTCCTGAAGGAACTCGCTCTGAACTCGCCCTAGAAGACTCTGCTTTTCTCTATGAGACAGGCACAGTGATTCACACCAAACTCTCAGAAGGCAAGCTGCCAGATGTAAACCTGATAGGCCAAAAGATCTTCACCGAATACAATTTCCCCCTTCAGGTCATGGGAGTTCTCCTCCTCGTTGCCACTGTCGGCTGCGTCGTCCTGTCTAAAAAAGAAGACCGTTCATAGGTCTCCACCTCATCACTCTCCAGTCACTGCAAAACGAGTCACTGTCCCATGGAAACCACACTTCATCACTATCTCTTCGTTTCAGGCCTGCTCTTTGCCATCGGCCTGGGCGGAGTCATTGCGCGCCGCAATATCATCGTCATC
>CALFDI010000039.1 GCA_937952875.1 uncultured Verrucomicrobiales bacterium | reverse complement strand
CAGACTCGTCATTCCCCCGTTTCAAAGGTCAAGATCTAGAAATGACGGTGAATGAGCAAAAGCAGACGTTCTACTATGAGCTTGCGAAGATGAGTAAAGCGGGGCTGGGCATTCGTGAATCTGTGGAAGCTCTCTTGGATAGCCGGCCACCGACCGCGGTGCGTCAGATGGCGCAGGAGTTAATCAGCGGACTGGAAGATAAGAAATCCATCTCGGACTCCATCCAGCAGACACCGTTAGAAAATACGATCCTGCATGCCGGAGAGTCTGGAGGTCGCCTAGCAGATGCGTTTCGCTATCTTGGCGATTATTTTTCCCTGCTGGTTAAGGGAAGAAAGGCTGTCATCTCAGCCTGCATCTATCCGGCGATATTACTCCACTTCGGTCTCGTCATCGGAGCCGTAACAAGGCCAGAGACGTTTACCGAAGGGCTCGATCCTACCTCTGTGATGACCAGACTTTTCGTATTTACAGTGATCGCCTACGCCCTCATTGCCGCGATTTATTTCTGTGTCAGATTCTTACTAAAGGCTGGTGGAGAATCAGCGAAGATAGACCGACTCCTGACAATGGTCCCGTTGCTTGGTAGATGCCGAAAGGCCTTCGCCATGGCGCGCTACACAAAGGTCTATCACACAGCACTTCTCGCTGGCCTGCCTATGGAAAAGACGGTGAGCCTCTCAGCAGAGTCAGCTCATAGTGGTCAGATCGCCGCAGCAGAGAAAGATTTACTCCAGACGATTCGTGAAGGGCAGCAGCTCGGGTCGACGTATATCGATGCAATTCCTATCTTCCCTGCTGCCTTTTCACGGGCCTATTCCACTGCCGAAAAGGCGGGTCAGCTAGACGAAGAACTCGCGCGATGGGCGGATATCTACCAAGAAGATGCAGAGACCTTAGCTCGAAAAGTCTCCACGGCGATTCCCAAGCTGATCTATGGAATGATCGTGCTATTTGTCGCGTGGCGAATTCTAAAATTCGGGCTCGGATATTATGAAATGCTCGACTCTATCGAATAGAGTGAGGCTGATCACATCGTCATACCACCATCTGAGGCGATAACTTGTCCTGTGATGTAGCGGCTTTCTTTCCCTGCGAGGAAGAGTGTGAGCGCGGTGATATCTGCTGTGGTTCCGAATGTCTTGAGAGGGATTTTTTCCAAGATCGCGTTCTTAGTTTCCTCATTGAGCTCATCCGTCATATCTGTGGTGATGAAGCCGGGCGCAATAGCGTTACAGGTAACGGCGCGGCCAGCTAGCTCACGAGCAACGGACTTGGTGAAACCAATGAGACCAGCCTTTGAGGCGGCATAATTCGACTGCCCGGCATTTCCGATAAGCCCGATGACTGAGCTGATGTTAATGATTCGCGGATCTTCAGCCTTCATCATGCTACGCATAAAGGCTTTCACAGTATTGAATGCGCCTTTGAGATTCGTATCGAGAACATCGCTCCAGTCTTCATCTTTCATCCGCATCAGGAGACCATCGCGCGTGATGCCAGCATTATTCACGAGCACATTGACGGCTCCTAGATCAGCAATGACCTGCTTCCCTAAGTCCTGCACGGCGGCATAGTCTGCCACGTCTACGGCATAGGCCTTGGCTGAGTCGGGGAATTCCGCGTTAATCTGATCGGCTGCAGCTCCGCAGCTGGATTCGCTCCGGCTGATGACGGCCACCTTTGCCCCTTGTGCTGCGAATGAGCGTGCCATTTCAGCTCCGATTCCACGGCCTGCACCCGTGACGACGACGACTTTTCCAGAAAATGTTCCCATAACTGTGCTGACCATCACCTGATGCGCCCGCCCTTGTCCAGACTTGTCGGCAGCATTTCTCAGGTTAATGTGCATGAGAAATGCAGTGCCCCTATTGTCAGTCCAGCCTCACAGAAGATGCCGCTAAGTGCCCTGACTGTGAACTGACTCTGAAAGTGATCTCTAAGTTCATGGGCCCCATCCCAGCTCTCCACGCTGGAATCAACGATGAGCAGAAACTTCTCACAAAACGTCAGCTTTCTACAGTCAAAGCGGCACTCCTGACCTTTCACTCAGATTTCCCTCAGGTCCGCTTTCATATGGTGAGCCAACCCTTCAAGACTGACTTTCCCATTGAGGCGAAGCTTTTCTGGCTGATCAATACGGCTGCGTTCTCTTCTAAAAATACCCGCCTTGGAAAGAATTTTGATATTCTCTTCGGTATCGATGTGACAACTGGTCAGGCTGGATTAGTCGTTGGATACGGCTTGGAGTCTTATCTCACTCCTAAGACGTTGAAGTCGATCTTATCGCTCGCCCTCCCTCATCTTGAATCAGATCGGACTGATGAGGCTCTACTGATCATGCTCGACTCGCTGAGAGAGATATTAGTGTCAGCAGGTCCTGTATTAGAAAAAACACAGCAAGAGTCTGACGCGTCTTATCCAGCTCATTACTAGTGAAATAGCGTCGGCATTTTTGTTAGCATATAGTCTGGCAGAACGAGTTAAGCTTGGCGCTTGGCAAGCTTAGATAGACGAGCTAACGTCCTCCGTTATGCGCAGATCGTCGTCTTCACACGCTTATCTATTTACTCCTTTCACAGCTCTTGCAGCTGCCTCTTTACTTCTCTCATCATGCAGTAAGGATGCTCACGAGAGAGTGCCTCGTGCAGGCACAATCACAGCGAACAATCCTAAAGCTGAGACTCTCTTCGCAAAGGCGACACAACAAGAGGCCTCTGGAAAGCTTGGTAAGGCAGCTAAGACATACTTCGAAGTCTATAAAAACTATCCTTTTAGCACTCAAGCTGCTGAATCTCTCTACAAACGCGCCGTAATTCAGGAGAACGATGGTGATCTTTTCGATGCCTTCGAGAGTTATCAAATCTTCATCAATCGCTACTCAGCAAATTCTCAATACAGCACAGCACTGGCGAAGCAAGCGAAGGTGGCTCATGCCGCTGCGGATGGACACATCACAAATAACTTCAT
>CALFDI010000038.1 GCA_937952875.1 uncultured Verrucomicrobiales bacterium | reverse complement strand
CGAATGGCTTGCCATTCTTATCTGTCTGGTTTGCGGTATTGAGCCAGCTGTAGCTGCGGGAGAGGTGAGTCGTTACGCCGAATCTTAGTCCAGCTTTGAGAGTCGCATCTTTCCAGAGCTTTGTGATGTCTTTCTTAGGCCCCATATTGACCGAATTCCACGGCTGGTGAGGAGAGTCCCAGAGGTCAAAGTTATCGTGATGCACTGCGCATGGTGTAAAATACTTTGCTCCAGCCTTTTTAAATAAGGCGAGGAGAGCATCTGGATCGAACTTCTCAGCCTTCCACATCGGAATGAAGTCTGCATAACCAAATTCTGAAGGATGGCCGTATGTTTTCAGGTGATAAGCGTGATCTGGACGATCTTCTTCATAAAGGCGGCGTGCATACCATTCACCCTTTTCAGCGACAGAATATGCCCCCCAGTGAAGGTAGATGCCGAACTTAGCATCACGAAACCAATCTGGACACTCATACTGCCTGAGTGACTCCACGGTTGGTTCGTAGACTTTTTTCTCAGCATAAGATGTTGAGACTGCTGCTAGTGAGCAGAGAGCATAGGGTAAAACGCGATTCATACTGCTTCTAAGACGATAGAAACACGCGAGATCTTGCAATAAAAAAAGCGATGACCTACTGGGCCATCGCTTTGAAAAAAGAAACTTCTGAGGACTAGAAGTTTGGTAGCTCGATGAAGCCTTCGAGCTTTCTGATACGGGTCGGGTGACGCATCTTCCGAAGAGCTTTCGCTTCGATCTGACGAATACGCTCACGGGTGACTTGGAACTGACGGCCAACTTCCTCAAGAGTTCTGCTGTAGCCATCTTTCAGTCCGAAGCGTTGCTCGAGCACTTCGCACTCACGCTCTGTGAGTGTGTCTAGCACGTCACGGATCTTGTCCTTCAGCATGGAGAAGCCAGCTTCTTCCATCGGGTTATCAGCAGCTTTATCCTCGATGAAGTCTCCGAAGGAGGTGTCATCAGAGTCTCCGACTGGGGCTTGAAGAGAGATAGGCTGTTGGGCCATTTTAAGAACGGCACGGACACGCTCGACCGGTAAGTGAATCTCTTCAGCGATCTCATCTGGTGATGGTTCACGGCCGTATTCCTGGACGAGCTGCTTCTGAACGCGCATCAGCTTGTTGATCGTCTCGATCATGTGAACTGGGATACGGATAGTTCTGGCCTGATCGGCGATGGAGCGTGTGATGGCCTGACGGATCCACCATGTCGCATAAGTAGAGAACTTGTATCCACGGCGATACTCGAACTTTTCGACGGCCTTCATGAGACCCATGTTGCCTTCCTGAATAAGATCGAGGAAAGAAAGTCCACGGTTCGTATACTTCTTGGCAATGGAGATAACGAGACGGAGGTTGGCTTCTACCATTTCGGTCTTTGCCTTGAGAGCTTCTTTTAGCCAGTGGCGCAGCATTTTATTCGTCTCATCGAAGGACTCAGCAGTGTGCCAGCTACGCTGCTGGATCTCACGCAGCTTAGTCTGGAATTCACTGTCATCAGGCTTTGCCTGAAGTTTGCGGCCGTAGCGCCAGAACTTTTGCTGGAACTCTTCGACTTCATCACAGAAGTCTTCCGTGACCTTTTGTTTATAAAAGTAACGATTGTATTGGCGTGCAAGATTAGTGAGGCCTTTATCGAATGTTTCCTCGAGAGCCTTACGGCCGCGCACGGATTTAGCAGAGAGCTTTCTAAAGGCGTCGTCTGTCTCTTCATGGAGAAGGCGGACTTGATCACAGAGCTTCGGCAGGACTTTCATGTAGCGCTCGCGTGACTCGATCTTCTTATCGAGGATGACGCGGTCGAAGCGCTCTTTTCCTTTCATCAGCTTTTCCGCTAAATCGAGGTAGTGCTGGGCGACGAAGCCGAACTTATGAAGATACTTGGCGACGTTGATTTCTGCGTCTTCGATACGTTTAGAGATTTCCACCTCTTGCTCACGTGTGAGCAGGGCGACTTGACCCATCTGCTTGAGATACATGCGGACGGGGTCGTCTAGAATATCGAGCTTTTTGTCTGCCTGCGGATCAGGGGCGTCATCTGCGTCGTCACGCTTTTTATCTTTGTAGCGGTCGACTTCGGAGGCATCGATGATGTCGAACTCCATATTGCGGAGACGTTCCATGATGGCCTCCACGTCTGATGGCTCGACTAAGTCATTCGGCAGGATCTCATTGATATCATCATAAGTGAGATATTCTTGCTCTTTGGCGAGCTTGATGAGCTCACGGATTTTTTCCTGAATCTCTGGAGTGTCAATCCGGCTCTTCGGCTTCTTGCCCTTAGCTGCTTTAGCTGCAGCTGCCTTTACGGCCTTTGGGTCAGAAGCTGCGATGGCGGCTTTGATATCTTCCTTGTCAGTATTCTTCTTTTTCTTCGCTACGACCTTTTTAGCAGCTTTTTTGGCGACTGTTTTCTTCGCAGCAACTTTCTTTGTCGCTGTCTTTTTCTTCACAGCAGTTTTTTTCGTGACGGTTTTCTTCGCTGCAGTTTTCTTAACTGCTGCTTTTTTCACGACTTTTTTAGCCGCCGTTTTTTTAACAGCTTTTTTAGCGGGGGCCTTCTTAGCTGTTTTTTTTGCAGACTTTTTGGCGGCTGCTTTTTTTGCCGCTGCCTTTTTAGCAGGTGCTTTTTTTGCGGACTTCTTGGCCGCTGCTTTCTTTGTTGCCATGGTTGGGAAAATGTCGTGAAGGAGGCGTTTGTGCTAAATTGAAGGCACAGTTCACCAATATAGGGTGCTGACCGAAGTCAGTGAAGGCTGGAATGTTTGTGCGCGAGGCGTTTCCGTCAAGGTTTTCTTTACGTGTGACTCAAGTTCATTTGAAACGCAAACCAGACAAAATCTTACGTTGCAGCGAGACGAAGTAGGGCTGAGAGTGGAGTCAGTGGCAGCCACGGAAAAAAGCAGACCGGTTTCTCTCCTCACCATCTCAGTGAGCTTATCGCTGCTGGTGCATGGTGCTCTGCTGGCTGGGTTAATTCATCGTTCGGAGAAAGTTTCGCCAGAAAAGCCTAAGTCTCCAGAAGACGAAAAAACAGTCACTGTCTCTCTTGTCGTGACACCACAAGTCACACAATCGTCCGTTACAGCAGTCGAAATTCCTGAGCCCGAACCCGAAGAAGAACCTGAACCCGAAAAGCGGAAGATGGGATTCGTGCGAACATCTGCAGATCAGGCGGGGCCTGCAGAAGAGACGAATCTCTTAGGTGAGTTCGAGACGCGAGCCTCTAGTGAAGTCGCTCCTACGGATGGTGCTGAGGCAAAGCCCGCGCAAGATGGAGAAGAGGCACGCATTCCAGATTCCGTGGAGACTGTGACGACAGATTACAATGACGGTGCTCTAACAGATAACAGAACGAGCGCGATAACATCTCCGTCTCTCCCTGACGTGCCGTCTTTAGAAAATCAAGAAGCCGAAGAGGCACAGGAAGTCCAGGACAGTCAGGAAGCGCGAGAGGCCATCGAAGCTCAAGAGGCAAGGGAAGCTGTAGCGAAGGCTGCGGAACTTCGTGAACGTGAGGCACAGCTGAAGCTACAAGACGAGGCGCTGCCAAAGCCTACCGAAAAGACAGAGGAGAGAGAAAAGGTGGACGAACAAGAGGCAAAGCCTCCTAAAAAGGTCTCCACGCCAATTACCGATGATCCAGCATTTAGCGGCTTTGCTAAGAAAAATAAAGTCATCGGCTCGATCGGAAAGAATGCTAAACGCAGTGCTCGAAATGTCCGTTCGACTCCTCTCGGGAAGTATGAGGCCGCGATGAGTAAGGCCATCGAACGCGAATGGCAGCTTCAGGCGACCCGCTACAGTGATCTGATAGTTCCAGGTGTTTTATCCGTGACGTTTTTCGTCGATCGTAGTGGGAAAGTCTTCCGCATTCACTTCGTGAAAGAGATTGCGGGTGGCAGTGTTCAAAAAGGCTTCACCTATCGCGCCATCAAATCAGCTAAGCTCCCTCGGATGCCTCAAAACGTCATCGATGAACTCAATGGCGATGCTCTGGAAGTCAATTATAACTTCGGATTCTAACAGATTTCACACATTTTCTATGTCTATTTACTCTTATCTTCTCGCCGCATTCTCTATGGATAAAGTGCAGTCCTTTTTCACCGATGGAGGCATCTTTATGTGGGCTCTGTTAGTCACTTCTATCGTATCACTTTCTGTCATCATTTTTAAGGCTGTGACGATTCGTAGAAAGCTCATCGTTCCGAGTCACCTCGAGAGAGACGTCGAGACATTTGAAGAAAAGCTCGATGCTGGAGATATCACAAAAATCTCCCATGAATTCAAAGAGGGGAAGAGTCCCCTAAGTCGCCTCTGTGACGTTGCCCTTGAGAATGCAGATCGATCACAGACAGAGGTGCAAGAAGTCGTCCAATCCCGTGCACGCGAGGAAGTCGTAAAAATGAATGCAGGTATGTCCGTTCTGGAAGTCGTCATCACCATTGCTCCCTTACTCGGTCTATTAGGAACTGCGAGCGGACTCGTCGTTGTCTTCCAGGATTTAGGGCAGGCGAGTCAGGACCCGGCCACCATTGCCCGAGGCATCGCGCGAGCGCTTAATACGACCATCGCAGGCTTGGCCATATCTGTGCCATCGGTCATTGCGCACTCATATTTCAGCAGGCAGATAGAGACCAGCGCTGTGCGCTTAGAAGTGCTGTTAGGCCGGATGGTATCGGCGTGTCACCAGCACGTGTTCTTTCAGAAAAAGTCAGCTTAAACTCATCTCACCACTATGGAGTTTATCTCAGTTAAACGGAAAAAGATGGATGTTCCGATCATTCCCTTGATCGATATCCTCACCATTCTTCTGATCTTTTTTATCGTTACGACCACTTTTAAGGAGCCGAAACCTGTGCTCAATGTCGAAGTGCCGATGGCGAGTGGAGTCGCTACGTCACAGTCCGTAGAAAAGCGAGCGACTCTCTCCGTGTCAGCAGATGGTAAGATCGCTATCGACTCCGTGCAGGTCCTACCTGGAGAGCTGGACAGTTATCTCGAGGCCTTCGTTTCTGTTAACCCTGGCAAAAAGCTCGAACTTAAAATCGATCAAGCCTGCCCCTTCGGCACAATGGTCGTTGTATGGGAGTCATTGACCAAGGCAGGAATTGGTCTTAAAGACGTGCCACATCGCGTCCGACTCCCAGCCTCAGGAACACCTCCTGCTAGCCAGTAATACACACCTCATTTTCCACTTACATGATCCTTCCCATCGTCCAATACGGAGACACAGTGCTTCGTAAAAAATGTGCCACTGTCCCAGCCGTCACACCTGAGTTAGAGCAACTCGCCGTCGATATGGTAGAGACGATGAATGATGCCGAGGGCGTTGGGCTCGCCGCCCCTCAGATTGGCCGTGCTATTCAGATGGCTATCGTAGACGTCTCACATGATCCTGAGTGTATTAGCTACCTTCGCGTCAATGGTGAAGAGGCGGACCTGAGTTCCATCTCACCCCTCATTTTTATCAATCCCACACTCGAACTTCATGGAGCAAAGGAGGCTGAAAATGAAGGCTGCCTCAGCATCGAAGAAGTCCGGGCAAAAGTCCGCCGCCCGACTGAAGTCAAAGCCACTCTCCCTCAGTTAGATGGCTCAGTCCTCATCGTTGAGAGCGACGGCCTTCTCGCTCGCGCCATCCAGCACGAAGTCGATCACCTCAATGGAGTTCTCTTCACAGATCGTGTCTCACCAGCTGCGAAAATGGGCGTCCGTCGTCATCTCGCTAAGCTGGTGAACCGTCGCTAGAAGGGGAGGGCCCTGCTTAGGGGGCTGACTGGATGACGAAGGCTGCA
>CALFDI010000037.1 GCA_937952875.1 uncultured Verrucomicrobiales bacterium | reverse complement strand
GTGCTACTAGAGATTCAGGAGCGGAATAAAAAACGCCAGCCTGTCCTTGTGGGGACACGCAGTGTGACATCTAGTGAGCGCCTTGGGTCTAAGTTAGGGCTGCGGAATATTGAAAACGTGATTCTAAATGCTAGCCGCTTAAGTCATGAGGCTGGCGTAGTCGCTCAAGCAGGAGCACAGAATACTGTGACGATCGCCACGAATATGGCTGGTCGTGGCACGGATATCGAACTTGGCTACGGCGTGAAGGAGATAGGCGGTCTGCATGTCATCGCGACAGAGCCTCACGAGAGCCGCCGTGTCGATCGTCAGCTCTTTGGGCGATCTGGTCGTCAGGGTGACCCTGGATCGGTCAGCCGCCATTACTCGCTAGACGATGAATTATTCGAAAGATTTCTTCCGAGGATCATTCATTCCTTTCTCAAGAAGGCCGTGAATAGCGAAGGTGTTAGCCTCCAGCCAGCACTCTGTCGTATTGCTCTGACTCACGTGCAGAAGCGTGCGGAAAAACTCTCTGAAATGCGTAGAAAGCAAGTGATGGAATCAGATGCTAATCTCCGCTCATCACTCGGCTTTGCTAAGCCTTAGGCTAGGCAGCCGGGGCAATTCTGAACCAGATGCCCGGGAGCGAGTTCTGCGAGTTCAGGCTTTTCATTCGATAAGCAGTCTGACGGCTGACCAAGTGTATTACGCTCTGAGAAGTCACATCCACGCGGTGGCTGAGACATGTCTGGTGGAAGACCAGGAATCGTGAACAAACGCTCTCCTTTGCTTTGAATGCCTGGAATGCTTTTGAGTAGTGAGCGTGTGTAAGCATGCCGAGGGTGAGCGAAGAGTGTGTCCTTCGACGCCTTTTCAACGATGCGGCCAGCATACATGACATTGATCTCATCACAGACCTGACGGACAACTCCGAGATCATGAGTGATAAGAATAACAGATGTGCCGTGCTTATCTTTGAGGTTCGCTATGAGATCGAGGACTTGCTTTTGAACTGTGACGTCTAGTGCAGTTGTCGGTTCATCTGCAATGAGAAGTTTCGGCCGTGTGATGAGTGCCATAGCGATCATGACGCGCTGGCGCATCCCGCCAGAAAATTCATGCGGAAAGCTGTGGATCCGTTTTTCCGGCGAGGGAATGCCGACTTCTTCAAGTGCTTCTATGGCACGTTTGAGAGCATTCTTTTTCGTCATTTTCTGGTGGAGCAGGAGAGGCTCTATGAGCTGATCTGATATCTTTAAATAAGGATTTAAAGAGGTCATCGGATCCTGGAAAATCATGGAGATGTCCTGTCCTCTGACTGATTGCAGTTCTTTCTCAGACGCTTTTAATAAGTCCATTCCTCCAAAAAGGGCTGAACCACTGTGAATGCGACCTGGCGGCTTCGGAATCAAGCCGAGCAGTGAATAGCAGGTGACGGACTTACCTGAGCCGGATTCGCCCACGATTCCGAGAGTCTGCCCTGGTTCCACAGAAAAGGAGACATCCTCCACTGCGTGAACGATGCCGTTACGAGTGTGGAAGCGGGTGGTGAGGTTTTGGACGTCTAGAAGTGCCATCGGCTGAAATGTAAGCGGAGAACGAGCGGAATTGAATCAAGAAAATGCGATATGATAGAGAAAAGTGACAGGGAATTGTAATAGCTGCCTTCGAGCGTCTAGAGGTATGATTTTGGCTATGAACATTAACACTACGCTCTGTCTTATCGTCTTTCTTGTGTGGGCATTCATTGTTATTAATGATCTTCGGACCATAGAGAAAGATGTGAAAGTTTTCATAATGAGAGTTTTTATCATCATGGGGAGTTTGCCATTTGTGTTTGCTCTTGGTTGCTTTGCCGGCGCTTTTGTCATTCTGATCTCGGTGCTGCCTTTAGCGTCTTTATTCTATAGTTCTGAGCCACAGTGGCTCTTAGACGTGACCGAGTATACAGCGTTCATAGCTGGTAACGCATTAGTGTGGATCTCTTGGAAATGGTGGATTAGAGAAAAGCAGCAGAGTTCTGTCGATACGACTCTACTGGTTGGTAGGGGGCAGGTCAAAAAGCGTCGGGAAAACCCCAATTCGGTATTTCAGAGGAAATTCCATTAAAGCAGCCTGTCTTTCTTTCGTGCGAATAGAGCAAAGGCAAGGAAGGTGATGAGAAATGCAATGGGCTGCCATGCGAGCGCAGCCTTAAAGGCGGCATCTTCTAAATGAGCTGTTTGCCCCTTGAGTTGTTGTCTTTCTGCCCAGACGGCTACTGAAAAGAGAAGGCTCATAGCTCCATATGCGAAATTAAATAAAAGGCCTTTCACGCTCAGCACGGTCGCTCGCTGTGACGAACTCGTGATGTCATTGAGAGATCGGCTTACGATAAACCCCGTAAAAGATAAGCTGCCCATTAAGATGATCGCAGGAATGACGCCCCAGTATGTCCATGCTGGGATAAGTGCGATGAGGCAGAGTAAGACCCATACCGCGGCGATTCCATAGTTCGTGATAAGAGAATACTTGCGAGCTAGCTTTTTGGCGAGTTTAGGGATGGCGATTCCGAGAACTGAGGTGCCGGCGGCTATGAGACCATAGATGCTCTCAGGTAGGCTGATAAGGCGAAAGTAGGAGCTGTTAATCGTAGCAAAGTTCCGTGCGATCGAGTCAATGACGAGGCCTCCTACTATGATGACGAGTGCCGCTCGAGTAGAAAAGACCCATTTGGCTGCTTGGAGAGTTTGTCCCCAGACTGCTGACCAGCTCTGGCGATCACCGTCAGTGTCAGGATCGCGCATACGCAGGGTCGTGAAAAAGGCGAAGATAGCCTGCAAAAAGCAGAGGGCGATAGGGATGCGCAGGGTTTCAGCTTGAGTAAACTCTGTATCGAATCCTAGGAAGCGGCATGCAGAGTTCAGGAAGGCTGGATCATAACTCGCCGCACCGATAATCACAGCGAAGATCATGGCGGCTGATCTCCACTGCATGGATGTGGCGAGGGCGTCATCCCAGCTGTCTTTTTCGCCTTTTTCTTCTAAGGTGTCGTAGGCGAGTGCTTCATCAGCGCCGCTAGCTGCAGCCTCAGATAGACCGCTTAGCACTCGATTCACTGCGCAGAGCGTAAAAAGTGTCCACCCTGCATCTTGCGGTGCGACGAGGAGGACTAGCATTTCTAAGATCATGAGAGTCGCCGCTGTGACGACTAGTCTCTTTCTGCCGATGATGTCTGCAAGAGCACCGCTTGGGACCTCTGCTAGAAATATCGTAGCTGCCCAGATCGCATTAAGAATGACGAACTGATCGAGTGTTAGCCCGAGATCCAGAAATAGAATCGCTAGGATAGGGTAGTAAAAGCGTGCGCTAAAGAATATCTGGAACCAAGCAAAGAGACGAAGATTCTTGTGCTGAAAGGGGCCAGATTTTCTCAATAGCGAGGCCACGATCTATTGAGGAAGATGTGGTTCGAAGGATGCTGCTCGCTCGGCGTTTCCTTTTTGCGCCGCTTCGATCGCGAGATTTTGTAGATGCTCTTGCAGGCGGAATGGTGATTCGTTTTTCTTAGCTGAGATCCGTTGACTGGTGCCATCTGGCAAGATGACTGATGACTGTGTGTTATCACGGAAGCAGTCTTCTAACAGATTGGTGAGGATTCTTTTACAAGACTTGTCTTCGATCGGCGTCATGAGCTCGACCCGCTTATCTAGATTACGCGTCATCCAGTCAGCCGATGAGATATAGACTTCAGAGTCTCCTCCTTTATGGAAGTAGAAGAGACGTGGATGCTCGAGGTAGCGATCGATAATAGACACGACATGAATATTCTCATGACCTGGCTTTAGGCAGCAGATGCCTCTGACGTTGATCTTTACCTTTACGCCTGCGTTTGCCGCTTTGTAGAGAGCTTCGATGATGCCTTTATCCTGCAGAGAATTCACTTTCACCATGATGAGCGCTTCCGACCCTTGCTTCGCCCGTGTTGTTTCTTCGGCGATGAGGTCCATGAGGCGGCCGCGCATGTGAGTGGGGGCGGGGACGAGCTTTTCAAAGCGAACTAATTTCGAGCGCCCCGTCACAGCATTAAAGAAAAGCGATGCATCCGCCGTGTATTCAGGGCGTGATGTCATGTAAGAAATGTCCGTGTAGAGAGCAGCCGTCGATTCATTATAGTTGCCTGTGCCGAGGTGCACATAGCGCGCGAGATGCCCGTCTTCATTTCTCACGATGAGTGTGATCTTGGCATGGGTTTTGAAGCCTTTGACTCCGTAGACGACTTGGACGCCGGCTCGTTGGAGCTCTTCTGCTCGAGTGAGATTCCGGGCCTCGTCGAAGCGTGCTTTGAGCTCTACGAGGGCGGTGACTTGTTTTCCTGATTCAGCGGCAAGAATAAGAGCATCGATGATTCGCGAATTCTTGGCTGTGCGGTAGAGCACCTGCTTGATGGCTAGCGTCTCGGGATCGCGAGCAGCTTCCTCGATGAGGCGCACGACTGGATCGAATGACTGGAAAGGATGGATGAGGATGCTGTCTTTTTCGCGTAGCTGGTCTACTATCGTCCTGGTAGGATCTAGGTCTGGTGCCG
>CALFDI010000036.1 GCA_937952875.1 uncultured Verrucomicrobiales bacterium | reverse complement strand
ATTTTGAATGCCGCTCTCGACGTTATCTAAACTCATCGTAGAGCGCCTTTTGCGCTTTTTCAGGAAGTTGAGAGTCATGTTCACCGCGATCGAATAGATCCAAGTGTAAAAGGACGACTTGCCCTGGAATCGTTTCAAAGAGCGATACGCTTTAGCAAATATATCCTGTAACAGATCATGCGTGTCCTCCTTATGAGAGGTCATATTATAGACCAATCCGTAGAGTTTTTTCGAATACGTCAGAACAAGTTCATCGAAGGCTGCTGTGTCTCCTTTCTGAGCACGGGCCACCAGTTCGGCATCGATTTGGCGCTGGTTGGGCTGGTCAGACATGAAAAAAAGCAAGCTACACTCTAGCGAACAGACCTACTGTAGATCTGTTTAGTAAAAATTCGACCGAGACTTTTCTAAAACACACCCGACCCACTCCGTCTGAGTAAGGATACGCTTTTCTATTTCAACGCGAACGTTTTCTACGCAAAATTCCGTCAGCACGAGATCTGCTATATCGGCAGCTAGAGTTTCGATCAACTTACGAGGACTCTTCATCGCCAATGCCTCAATAGCTAGACTTACGGCATGATAATCGACCGTCTGTGTCACATCATCAGCCATCTTGCCGAAGTCCGCACCGACCACCATCTCGAGATGTATCAGAAGCGTCTGTGGCTCAGCCCTTTCCTCGTCTGGCACACCGATATGTGTCTCGACTTTTAGGCCTCGGACTTTGATGCACTGATGACTCGTTCGGCATACTGGATGCACGAGACGCTCCAAGTAACGTAAATCCTCCAACATGATCTGCGGACGTGCTGTGACCAACACTTCTGGATGATTATAACCAGTCATCACAGCTATAGAGGCGATCCCTGCATGATGAGCCGTCTCCACATCATGGACCATATCGCCGACGAAGGCCGTCTCCTCTTTGACTAAGTCATGCTTTGATAGCAGCTCATCTATCACTTCCCGTTTATCGAGAACTCCAATGAAGAAATCTTCAAAATAAGCTTCTAACCCATGCTCGCGCGCTTGCTTAAAAAAAGCCTCTTCATCCATGGAAGACAGCACAAACATTCGCACGCCAGCCTGCCGACAGGCCTCCAGAGCCTCACGCGCATAGTCTAGAACAGGCACAGATGCAGATGATGCCTTAAAGCCGACACGAAAGAGTCGCTCCACCTCTTCGAGCGCCACAGCTGGTAACTTCTCAGCCCACCACGGACCGTAAGGCAGCTGAAAGTTCTTACGAAATCCTTCACGGTCATAGCCTTCTAAACCATGTGACTCTAAGACATACGTCGTCGCATCTACTACCGGACCTAAGTCATCAACGATCGTGCCAGACCAATCAAAAATGAGATTTTTAAACATACAAAAAATGAATTAGCCCAAAATGAATCGGACATCCCGAATCGTATCGGCCCCGAGCTCTTCCTGCAGGCGCTTGAGCAGCGGCGCCTTTGATTGTTCTAGGTGAAAACGCATCGCGGGTTGCAGCACGTGTAGCCTAAGAATCCCATCACGCAAGCTCTCAGGCTTTGTATGCTGCCCAATGAAGTCTCCAGCGACTTTCCCCCAACTCGATCTCAACTCTTCCTCGTTGATACCTTGGGAGAGCCCCATTTTTTCTAAAATACCCTCCATTAGAGCATCGGCTGACGTCACACCATCGTTGAGATCGTATGGCTCATCGCAGCCTAGCCAATCACGGAGGACTTGCTCGCGAAAGCGTGCAGCCTTTCCGGCACGGGTCCTCTTGGATCGTGGAATGTAGGATGATTTAGATGGCTTGTGCTTCACTCAGCACCATCTTCGCCAATTGCCTCGACAGGGCAACCTTCCATTGCCTCAACGCACTGTTCGCGCTCCTCATCAGTCTCAGGCTGCTTATAGACGTATGAGTATCCTTCGTCTTCTTCCCGCGTAAAGTTCTCCGGAGCTGTATCGCGGCAGAGATCACAGTCGATACACTGGCTATCTACGTAAAAGGTGCCTGTGACGTTTTCCGGATTTTTGTCTTCTTTATCAGCCATTGTAATTTTAGCGCTTAGGTTCAGAAATAGAGAACGAATAGCAAAAGTGCTTTCCTTCGCTTCATTCGCCCAGTGAAGCACCGAGTGCAACCCTTTTTTCCTCATATACTGTTCGGACGCGCCCTTAAATCCTTGCATACACAGTCATCGCTTAAGACAATTCTCCTCAACACAACACTATGTCTAACTCCTCATCTCCGACACCGTCTTCACCAGAAGGTCAGAATACTCCCGCGTCGAACCACCTGGAAGAAGACCTCTGGGACCTCGGAGATGACCTTTTTGAAAATGAGGCCTCAACGGAAGAGGTGAAATCTAGAGAAGTCGCAGAACTTCCTCCAGCTCCTGAGCGTAGCCGTGTCAAAGTGATTGGCGAAAAGACCACCAAACCGATTCCTGAAGGCACCAATCACCCCACGCGCAAAAAGACAAGTGTCAGACTTCTCGGGTCATCATCAGGGTCCGTAGAAAAGGGATTTGTCGCAAAGAAGTCCGTCGATGATGAAGAGCTCAAGAAGCCTCTCTCAAAGCGGAAAACGAGCGAAATCCAAGAAGAGTTGCAAAACATAGCACGTTCAACGGAACTCCCTGAACTGCCTAAAGTGACAGTCACCCCTCCCGCCTCGAAGGTCGTTAGCCCTCAGACAAGTCCACCTATAGAGCGCGAGAAGCCCTCCCATACCGCTGAGCCAGCTCTTGATAGCCTACCTGATCTAGACGATGATTTTTTAGATTCAGCGTCCAATACCTCTGAATTAGACAAGGCGAGCTATAAAAAATCGGGCCACCAGCAATCAACTGACCCTTCCAAGTCCGAACGCCTCGGAGGCCTGCTCGAAACGCCAAGCCAAAAACCTCTGGCGACTCCTAAAAACACCTCATTTACAAAAGGTGAGAAACTCTCAGTCATTGCACTCATTGCCGGAATACTAGCCCTCTCCGCCTTTGCCATCGTCAGCATGGCGAATCAGATCATTCTCACTGAAGATAACCGTAAACTCCCTGACTTTCCCATTAAAAGTGAACGCATCACCATCGACAGCGTCAGCACTTCATGGCGAGCCCCACGGAGTAGCGGAGACACACCAGACCCCATCAACGTCGATGATGCCTTCATTCCCGTTGCCTCCATCACCTTCGGCGAAGACACAGCGAACTCCACCGTCAGACTGTATTTTCAAAACGATAAAGGCGTAATCGTAGGAGACCCCACCACTCGCGATATCACCGGGGGAGACGTCGTAGAACTAGCCGGCACGAAGGGATTCGAGTATCTCGGTGGATTAAATGGCTACATCGACCGTGAAATAGAGGCTTGGCACGTCATCATAGCAGAAGTCCCTCCATCAGGATCAAAGACTGCTGTGACAGAGATCGCCACAATCCCGATATCATCGCTCATCACTGAGTAGCCTCCCTTTTCTCCACACCATTCACGAAAAAAATCATCATGTCCGCACCCGAGACCTCAGACAACTCCGACACACCCGTTTCACTTGTCCCCGCCGAAGGCTGGCACGTCATCCACCTCTACTACAATATTGACCACAGTCAGTGGAACCTTCTCTCAGAAGAGGAACAGCGTTCTGCTAAGACAGACTTGGCCGAGCTCGTGCAAGAGATCCGCTCACAGAAAGACACACATCTCCTCACTTATGCTGTTGTCACACCTAAGGCAGATATCGGCTTTATGCTTCTAACTCCAGACCTCGGAGATGCCCTATCTTTTGAGAAAAAGCTCACCCTTTCCCTCGGAGCAGACGTCCTCACTCCCGTCTACTCATACCTCTCTCAGACAGAGCGCTCTGAATACACCACCACAGCAGAGCAGTATGGAAAAGACACACTCGAAGGCGAAAAAGGCCTCTCCCCTGATTCAGACGAATACAAGGCAGGACTCGAAGAATTCAACACTCGCATGGAGCACTATCTCCAGCATCGTCTCTACCCCGTTCTCCCAGCCTGGCCAGTTGTCTGCTTCTACCCCATGAGCAAGCGTCGCTCTGGCGAAGACAACTGGTATTCGCTCAGCTTCGATGCACGGAAAGACCTCATGATGGGCCACGCTCGCGTTGGGCGCACATACTCAGGAAAAATTCTTCAGCTCATCACAGGATCCACAGGTTTAGACGAACACGAATGGGGCGTCACACTCCTCGCAAAAGATCCCATTGAAATCCGAAAAATCGTCTACGAAATGCGCTTTGACGAAGTCTCAGCTCGCTACGGAGAATTCGGAGACTTCTACATCGGCATCCAGCTCCCCTTGAACGAAATGTTCGAGAAAGTCTGCTTATAAAAACAACGCCTTTCTTCACCTGAATGCGTTAGAGCGCTGAGTCTCTACACCCGACTATTCTGTCGGCTGCTCCCCCTTGCCCTCAAGCGAGAAACTTTTAAGATCTGAGAGACTCTTTACGTAACTCTCTAAAACTGAATCCACTGTGAGCAAATTCGCTCAAATCTCCGCCTAAAAGACTAAATCACATCTGCTAGACGCTAAACATTTTTCGTCAAATGCTTGACTTCCTCAACGTAATTTACTTTTTAGTGCGGCCTTGGCAGAGAGCACTCTGACAACCCAAACCAAGAATTAGAAACCCACCCAAAAACATTCTCTGTAATGTCGAAAACCATTCGGACAGCCCTCTGGGTTGTTAACATTATCGTAGCGCTAGCTATTATAAAAATCCTGTTTACTCGCTCCCAAAGCGACTCTGATCAAAGTAAAAGCGCATCTCACATTCAAAATGAGAGTGGTTCTACTACAACAAAAGTAGCCCGAGACTTACCTAATTACTCAGATAAGTCAGAAACGGCGAGGCTTGCTTTAACAACTCACTGGCAAGACCTTCCGGAAGTTACAGATTCATTAGTTGAAAGCTTAGATCTTACTGACCCTGCAGACCAAGAAAAGCTCAGAGCGTTCGTAGAGGAAATAGCGAGTGAAATCCCTTCACATGGACTTGATTTTTTACGCTATTTTCCTAACTACCCCTTCGTCGTTCAGCTAGAGCGCGAGGTTATCGATAACTGGTATGTGGAAGACTCAGAAGCCTTCTTTAACCACTTTTTAACTCGAGGCGATCTCACTCCTTCACGTCAAGTCAGCGCATTAGTTCACAGTTTTGCTAATACTAACAAAGACGATTACGATACCTTCATATCATGGTTCGAGACCATGGGGAATGACTTCGAGCCAGAATCTAGTGAGAAAGATACTGCCAGTTTTGTTCAACGAGAAGTGAGCTCATTCCTCGGAGCAAACCTAAAAAATGATCAATTCCCAAAGGCTATTGAGAGTCTGACT
>CALFDI010000035.1 GCA_937952875.1 uncultured Verrucomicrobiales bacterium | reverse complement strand
ACCGCACGGTGGCAGATCTCTTCCCAACAGATGTCTACACACCAGGCGGGACACCCACGGCAGATGGAGCTGCAAGAATTCTTCTGGTTAATCGCCGAACATCTCAGACTGAGATCCTATTCCTCGCGGGTAGCTCTCCGTCAAATGCACTGTGGGTGAACACACAAGCAGGAGTCGTGCTTGAGAATGAGCGCGTGATTCCTCCATGCGAAGGTGTGTTTACACACAACAGAAGAGGCTCAGCTGCATTCGTTGATCAACAGTTTGGCGAGGTAAGAACGAATCGATTCCATTGCCCATTGATTGAGGGTGCGAATTTCATTGGAGCCATTTATCCAGTAGAGCAGACCCCGAGAACACGTGGCATGCTCGCTGCTGATACTTTCACCGGAAGTAGTTCGGGAACTCGTGCTGACCAAATCCTTAATTGGGTAGCAGATGACTTCACGGCTGTTTCAATCGACGAAGAAGTTTTATCATACAATGCAGCCTTCCTAAATAGAACTCGCCGGAGCGCAAACTGGGTCCTCGTCGATGGATCAAGCACCGAGAATCTTAACGATGCTGTGCTGTTCAGACCGAGCCGTTCAGCAATCTACCAGATCTTCGATGCAAATGGGGTCTTCGGAGATGATAGTGATAATTTACCAGATTATTTCATATCTAGCCCGATTAATAATAGTCTCGACTAACTCTCGTGCAATAATTGCAAAAACTCTTGTAATTTAATCATCTTCTATTAATTCAACTCTTAAAACATTATGTTAAAAATCCTTTCCGCTATTTCTGTAGCTCTATGCTCTTCTAGCTTAGTTCATGCTCAGCTGCAGTTGACTTGGGGTGGACAGATTGACAGCTTTATCTATGCTGCTGATGGTGAGCTGCTTACGCTCGGTGAAGGCGATCCGCCTGCTCCAGCAAGCCCCAATCTATCAAACTATTCAGCTGAACTGGGTATTTTCCAGAATGGGTTTATACCGTCTTTGAGTAATGCGTCTCAGTGGGAAGATAATTGGCTAGCTGTGCCGACTGCAAATCCTCAGGGTAGTGACGGGAGTATTCGAGATGATGGTTTTTTCGGAAGCCAGTTTACTTTCGGAAACAACGATGGAGTTCCAGGTAACTTCGATGATAACTTTGTAAATAACGATCAGTTTCCCATTGGATCTCGCCTCTACATCTGGGGATTCGATACGCAGACTTTCGACAATGTGCCAGGAACTGAGCCTGAGTGGCTCTTGATCACAGGTCCTACGACTGGCTCGACAACGACAGATTCTGATAATTGGCTCGTCCCTGATTCAACAATCCAGACTCATGATCCGATCGCTCCTTTCTTAGATATTGTCAGCGGAAACGTTGTCATCGTAGGCCGTAGCTCAGAGGGTGAAGGTGCTGGTGAATATGGTTCGCTTGGCGATGTATCTGGTCAGCCTGGTGACTTTCAGTTTGCAACAGTCCCCGAGCCGTCGAGTTCTCTCCTTGTTATTCTAAGTGGATTGTGCTTAGTGATACGTAGGAGAAAATAAAATATGGTCTTACGCTTTCTTGCTCTAAACGTCCTTTCGTGGCTTTTGCTTTTAGCAAACGTTCACGCAGCTAGTATTATTTGGACGAACACTGTCTTTCGAACGAACATCGAAAGCGACGGGATAACGAATTTCACCGATGCCTGGGTCTTTGAGTTAGGCACATTCGTCACGCTGCCCACTGATACTGAGGAATTCATACCAACCGAAGAGAACAGGTCCGAATGGGCAGCTCATTGGGTGCGACTCGATACTTCAACATACAGCACTGTCGTTGGGTTAAATTTCTATACGAATAATACGAACTTAGAATCGAATGCGGCACCCTTCGTTGTTGGTGCTCGTGCCTATGTTTGGGGATATAGCAGCACTTCTGCGAATGCAGAGTGGATTCTTTTAACGGATGAAGATTGGCTTTATCCGGAAGTTATCGATACAAACGGTGTCCCTTCTATCGAGACTACAAATTTTGATCTGCGTTTTAACTCGGATTCTATTGCAATCACAGGAAGCCTCGATCCCGGTGGACGTGGGCCTGAGACAGAGGATGGGGGAGATTCGACAGCTATTCTCATGCAGAGTGCACCTTCTTCTGGGAATACAGGGCCAGGTGATCGGTCCTTTACTGACTGGCTACAGCAGAACTTTTCTTTGCTCGAGTTGTCGGACCCTTTAATTAGTGGGCCTCTCGCTGATCCTGATGGGAATGGGCTTAGCAATTTAATTGAGTATGCATTTTTCTTCGATAGTCGGAATGGCTCTCTGACTCAATCTGAGTCAACTCTTCCAAATACTGGTGTCGCTTTAGCGCGGGACTCGTCTGATCCTAGCATCGTCAATGCGTCTTTCATTAAGCCATTTAATACGACGGACTTGGAGTATACGTTTCAGGTCAGCTCTGATGCTGTGACATGGACAGACATCGATGCGGCTAGCTTAAGTCGTATCAGTATTTCATCACCATTTGCAGGAGCGGAGACTGTGACGTTACGGGATATTAAACAGATTCCGGGTCTAGAGACGGTTGGTCTGGTTCGTGTTCGAGTGACGCTTGTGAATGGTTCAGCTACACCTGTGATAGCATTCACGCCGTAAAGTGTAGCGAATTAATGTTCTTCGTAGGCAGCCTTAATTGCCTCAAGTTCTTCCCATCGGGAGTAAAGTGACGCTACCTTTGCTTGCGTGTCTTTGAGAGCATTTTCGTAATCTTGCCAATCATCTGTGTGATTCGCATAGAAGTCTGGTGATGCCAGTTCTGCTTCTTTTGCCGCAACGTCTTCTTCAGCTTTTAAGATAACCTCTTCGATCGTCTCGAGTTCTTTCTCTTCAGCCCATTTCAATTTCCTTGGTTTTTCGCTCGTCGCTTTTTTGACTACCTTTTTACTAGTAGTGACTGGCTTCTGCCGTTCTTTCTTTTTCTCGAGATAATAATCGTAGTTGCCGACTTGATAGTGAAGCTGGCCATGTCCTTCGAAAGCGAGAATTCCATCACACACTCGATTTAAGAAATATCGATCGTGAGAGACGACGAGGACGCTTCCCTTGAAATGGACGAGTGCTTCCTCAAGCAAGCGAAGAGTGTTCAGATCGAGGTCATTGGTCGGTTCATCTAGAACGAGAACATTTCCTCCACGTTTGAGAATTTTAGCAAGGAGGACACGAGAGCGTTCGCCACCTGAGAGCTGTGAAATTTTTGTATTAATCCGTTCATCATCGAAGAGGAAGCGGCGTAAGTAAGCACGAAGGCCGAGAGATTCCTCACCTAGTTTGACGTATTCTTGCCCTTCGCCGACTTCTTCGAAGACAGATTTATCATCATCGAGTGCGAGTCGATTCTGATCGACGTAATTGACTTCGACTTTTTTGCCAATTTCGACTTTTCCGCTATCAGCTTCCTCAAGGCCAAGAATCACTTTGATTAAGGTCGATTTCCCCATGCCATTTTGACCGACAAGCCCGAGCGCTTGGCCGGGCTCGAGTTTAAACGAAAGGTCTGAGAACAAGGTGCGTCCGTCGTAGCCCTTAGTAACGTCTTCAACGTTAATGACGATGTTACCGAGTTTAGGAGCTGGCGGAATGATGAGGTCGACATCTAGCTCTTGTTCAGGAGCTTCTTGTTCTTTGATCTCAAAGAAGCGGTCGATCCGGTCTTTTGCTTTCGTCGAGCGAGCCTTAGGTCGTTTGCGGATCCAGTCTAACTCCTTCGTGAGAAAGCGCTGACGCTTATGCTCTACGCGAGCTTCGTTTTCTAATCTCTCAGCACGAGTGAGGAGGTATTCAGTATAATTCCCTTTATAGCTAATAAAGTTTCCGCGTGTGAGTTCAATAATGCTCGATGCGATACGATCGAGAAAGTAACGATCATGTGTGACGAAGAGACAGGTGCCATTATAGCTTTTTAGAAAATTCTCTAACCATTCAATAGCCTCAGTGTCTAAGTGGTTTGTAGGCTCATCGAGTATGAGGAAGTGAGGCTGCGCGAGGAGAGCTCGGCAGAGGGCGACGCGGCGCTTTTCTCCACCAGAGAGAGAAACGATCGAGCTATCTGCGTCTGGTGCATGGAGATTGGTTAGGAGGTGTTTAGCCCGTGTTTCAACTTCCCAGCCATCTGCTGCGGTGATTTTATCGAGTAGGTCTCCACTATTTGGGCCATTTGGATCAGACTCGTATTCTTCTAGTAGGTCTATTACATCTTGTGCACCTGATAAGACGTTTTCAAAGACGGTCTTGGTGTCATCGAGCTCGAAGTCCTGTGGTAGGTAGCCGACGCGTAGATCCTTCCGGAAGGCGACAGTGCCTGAGTCTGCGACTTCGCTGCCTGCTAATATGCGCAAAAAGGTGGATTTTCCTGCTCCATTTCTTCCGACAAGCCCAATGCGTTCCCCCTCAGAAATAGAAACGGTCGCGTTGTCTAAAATGGTGTGATGGCCATATGAGACAGAGATTTCGGAGGCTGAGACGATGGATGAACTCATAGACTTGAGCAGGTCATCAGGACTTCGCCTTAGGAGCCAGTAAAATGTGCCCTTTATGAAATATCAGGCTATCCGCTTTGAATTAAGCGCCGATGGTTTGCTTGACAGCTGCCTGAATGAGCTGACTTTGCGTCTCTGCGAGATCGGCATCCTGAGCTTCTACTAAGACGCGGATTTTCTTCTCTGTGCCCGAGTAACGGACAAGCACACGGCCTTTTGCACCAAAAGCTGTTTCTGCTGCTTCAATGGCTTGAACTAGCTCTGGGATGTCCTCGATGAGAGGTTTCTCAGTGACCTTCATGTTTGTGAGGATCTGAGGATACTCGTCCATACAGTTTGCTAACTCAGCGAGTGATTTTCCAGAGTCTACGATGATCTTGAGGACTTGAAGGCCACTTAGTATGCCGTCTCCTGTATTTGCATGATCAGAAAAGATGATGTGGCCACTATTTTCTCCACCGAGAGAGAAGCCTCCGCTGCGCATGCGCTGTAAGACATGACGGTCTCCGACAGCTGTCGTTTCGAGATTGAGCCCTGCATTTTGGAGTGCATCACGCAGACCGAGATTACTCATAACTGTCGAGACGAGGGTATCGTTACTCAGTAGGCCTTGACCTTTTAAAGCCAGCGCACTGAGGCAAAGTGTGCGATCTCCAGAGACTTCATTGCCTTCATGGTCAATGAAGATTACTCGATCTGCATCACCATCAAGACAGATTCCAATATCCGCATTGTGCTTCTTAACTAAAGCGGCGGCTCTATCTGGGTGTAATGATCCGACTCCGTCATTGATATTTTTTCCGTCGGGTGCATCTCCCATGGTGATGACCTCTGCTCCGAGCGCTTGGAAAATAACGGGGCCGACTACGTAACCTGCGCCGTTCGCACAATCGATCACGACCTTTTTGCCAGTAAATGATGTGTCGCCAACGGACGTCTTCAAGAATTCTAAATAACGAGCAGAGACGTCAGCCATTTGCAGGACATGCCCGAGCGCTTGGTCTACTGGCGGGGTAGACGTCTCTTCAGATAAGATGAGACGTTCGACTTCAGCTTCGAGTTCGTCACTCAGCTTATAGCCATCAGGGCCGAAGATCTTGATGCCGTTATCTTGATAGGGATTGTGTGAGGCTGTGAGCATTACGCCTGCAGAGCAACCAGTCGCCTCGGTGAGGAGCGAAATCGCTGGAGTGGGTGCTTGACCTCCTATGTAGACAGTAGCGCCTTCGCTCACGAGCCCACTAATGAGCGCCGCTTCTAGCATAGCACCGCTCTCGCGAGTGTCTTTTCCTATGAGCACTTTGAGGTGGTCTGTCTTAAGTGCACGTGCGATCGCGCGTCCAGTGCGGAGGGCGATCTCTGGAGTGATGGGATATTGGTTCGCAGTGCCGCGAATGCCGTCTGTGCCAAAGAGTGTGAGAGCCATGGGAGAGTATGTGTTTTTGCTAGCTGCCGGAATTACTTGTTCAGTGCGAGGTCGAGACCATCGATGAGGGCTTTCCAACTTGCTTCTATGATGTTGTGCGAGACGCCGACTGTGGCCCACTCTTGCGAACCATTTGTTATCACGATCTGCACGCGTGTTTTAGCTGCTGTGGTGTCTTGCCCGTTTAAAATACTGACTTTATAGTCTATGAGGCTAACGTCTTGAAGTTGCGGGTAGAATCGATACAGGCTTTTCGTAAGCGCTGAATCGAGAGCGTTAACAACACCGTTCCCTTCAGCGACTGTGTATTCTTTCTCGCCGTTGACTTCGACTTTTACAGTCGCCTCGCAGACGGGATCATGTCCGTCACGGTATTGGCGGAAGCTGCAGTGATACTCTTGTATTTTGAAGCTTTTCTCATGCTTTCCGAGTGCCTTGAGAAGGAGGAGTTCGAGTGACCCGCTTGCGGCCTCGAAGGAGTAGCCTTCGTTTTCGAGTTCTTTGACTTCAGTGAGGACCTTGAGAGCTTCTGGACTTCCTTTTTCTAGTGGGTAGCCAAGTTCAGCAGCTTTGATCAGAATGTTCGATTGTCCTGAGAGTTCCGAAACGAGAATGATCTGACTATTTCCGACTTCTTCCGGGCGG
>CALFDI010000034.1 GCA_937952875.1 uncultured Verrucomicrobiales bacterium | reverse complement strand
GGCCAGGATCTAAATCGGAGAGATCAACGATGAATTGTCCGAAGGCTCGAGCGGCTTCATAGGCCTGATTTTTGTTACGAGCGACGTCATAGGTAACACAATCTTCGATGGCTGTGTAGCATCGCCAAATATCGTTATTATTAGATTTGTAGTAATTCTCGCCGCTAGCAAGTGGAATAAGGCTGAGTTTCGGTGTATCGCAGGATTTGAGAGATAAATGTTGAGTGACATGTGCGATATTTTGCATCACAGCTTCAGCATTCTGAAATACGCTCTGATTGATGCGCTGGAAAATAAAACTGAGAGTGCTATCACTGTCTGTGCGCCGTGTGACTCTATATGTAGAGTTGATCAGTCCACTGTTGATTTCAGAGACTGTAGAGCTCTTCCCAGGGAGAGAAAAAAGATCAATGATGTCTTGGGAGAGCATTTTTTAGAATACTATTCTTCCAGAGGTTTGCTGATAGGTTCAGCCAATGAGTTGAGCATCCCATCTGCTAGCGAATAGATCCAACTGTGGATATGGATGCTTTGCCCTCGCTCCCAGGCATCGCCGATAACTGTGGTTCGGCTCAGATTTTGTGCCTGAGCCTCGACATTGAGTTCGCATAAGCGATTAATACGTTCACTTTCCGTGAGCTCTGAGAGTTCATCCTCACGTCTGCGGGCCATATTGGTGATGTGACGAAGCCAGTTATCGACAAGGCCATGACGATTCCCGTCTACAGCGGCGGCAACTCCTCCACATCCGTAATGCCCACAGATAATGACATGCTCGACCTTCAAGTGGTCCACGGCGTATTGTAAAACCGAGAGAAGATTAAGATCAGTTTGGACGACAACGTTTGCGATGTTGCGATGAACGAAGATTTCGCCTGGAACGAGTCCTGTTATTTGATTTGCAGGAACACGACTATCTGAACAACCAATCCATAGGTATTTAGGAGTTTGCTGCGCTTCTAGGTTTTTGAAAAAGTCTGGATCTTTCTCACGAACGCTATGCGACCAGAGACGGTTTTTTTCAAAGAGTTCAGGCAATGTCTGCATAGGCGAAGTGTGGAAAAAGAACGTGTGTGGATCAAGACTAACTGGATAGGGATTTTCCTCTTCCGAACGACTCGTAGATATGAACGCATTACAGGCTTGAGATTAGGAAATGGCTGATGTGTTATCCGCCTTAATGAAAATTTGTTGTATAGGTGCTGGATATGTTGGTGGTCCTACTATGGCTATGATCGCTCATAAGTGCGAGGATATCGAGGTGACAGTGGTCGATCTAAACGAAGAGCGAATAGCAGCATGGAACTCCGAGAAACTTCCTATCTATGAGCCGGGCTTAGAGGAGATCGTGTCAGATGCTCGAGGAAGGAACTTATTTTTTTCCACTGCTGTTGATGAGTCGATAGCAGAAGCAGATATCGTCTTTATCTCGGTTAATACACCAACTAAGACATACGGCACAGGCGCAGGAAAAGCTGCGGATTTAAAATATATTGAGCTCTGCGCGCGTCAGATAGCGAAAGTCTCTACGACGGATAAAATAATCGTAGAAAAGTCGACGATCCCTGTGCGAACAGCCACTACGATCAAACGCATCTTGAGCAGTGGAAACTCGAATGTAAAATTTCAAGTCCTGTCGAATCCTGAATTTTTAGCGGAAGGAACAGCTATCAAAGACCTCATGGCACCTGATAGGGTGCTCATAGGTGGTGAAGAATCAGAAGCTGGTCAGAAGGCAATTCAGACTCTTGTCGATGTCTATGCCCGTTGGGTAGATAAGGCGAATATCCTCACAACGAATGTTTGGTCATCTGAGCTGTCAAAACTGACGGCGAATGCATTTCTTGCTCAGCGAATCTCATCGATCAATGCGATATCTTCATTATGTGAAGTCACAGGAGCTAATGTTGACGAAGTAGCGCGTGCTATCGGTATGGACTCTCGGATCGGGCCGAAATTCCTCAAGGCGTCTGTTGGATTTGGCGGTTCATGCTTTCAAAAAGACGTGCTGAATCTGGTCTACCTCTGTGAACATTATGGACTACATAAAGAAGCAGAATACTGGGAACAGGTGATCACCATGAATGACCACCAAAAAAAGCGTTTCGTAGATAAGATTGTGAAAACACTCTTTAATACAGTTTCTGGGAAGAAAATTGCGATCCTTGGTTTTGCATTCAAAAAAGACACGAATGATACGCGCGAAACAGCAGCTATATACGTTTGCCGTGATCTGATCGAAGAGCAAGCTCACGTCTGTATATACGACCCTCAAGTTCCAGCTGAGAAAATCTATGCTGATCTCGAAATTTCAGAAGACGATCCGCGGGTAACGATCTGCTCATCTGCCAAGGAAGCTGCAACGGATGCACATGCGATTGCCATTTTGACGGAGTGGGATGAATTCAAGGATATCGATTTTAAAGGCGTCTATCAGTCTATGCTCAAGCCTGCATTTCTCTTTGATGGGCGGAATATCTTAGATCGTGGTCGCCTGGAAGAGATCGGTTTTGAGGTATACGGGGTGGGGAGCGCGTAGTGTGTTCATTTTAAATTGAACTCTATAGGAAAGCTGGTATCTAGCTTTCTAATGACAACATCACTTACGACTGGTGACTCTCGAAATAGGCTCGATCCTATTCAAGAGTCGCTCATCTCATTTTTTGTGGATGGAGTGAAGTTACTAGGTCTGCCTCCTTCGGTAGGAGGTATTTATGGACTCTTGTTTTCCAGCCGAGAGCCCCTTGCTTTGGATGATCTTGTGAATCAGTTAGACATTAGCAAAGGCTCAGCATCTCAAGGTCTTCGGATGTTGAGGCAGATTGGGGCAGTGAGCGAAATAGCCAAAGAAGGAGAGAGACGGACATATTTTCAGGCTGAGCAGCAACTCAAACAACTAGTAGGCGGATTCATTAAACAAGAAATCCGACCTCATCTCTCTAGCGGAAAGGAAAAAGCTCAAAATCTCGATACGATGATTAAAGATATCGATGATGTAGAACTCAAACAATTCTACGAGGAGCAAATTCAGCAAGTCAATCGGTGGCTAGCAAAAGCGCGTCTCGTCTTACCCATCCTTCAGAAAGTATTAGGTGAGTAAAGAGCCTCAAAATGAAGGTTTGGCGTGGTATGTCGTGAGAACACTCACGAAGCGTGAGGCGTTGGCTGCAAAGATACTCGCTCAGAACGAAGAGATAGAAGTTCTGTGTCCTCGGGTCCGTTACAAAAAAGCAACGAAACGAGGCACAGTATGGTGGAAGGAAGCCATGTTTCCTGGGTATTTTTTCGCTCATTTTTCAGTAGCAACACATGGACGACTTGTTTCTCATTCCCAAGGAGTTACGGGGCTTGTTAAATTCAATTCAAACATTCCAGCTGTTCCTGAATCTATCATTCAAGAGCTAAAGCGTGAGTTAGAAAGTGTCTCTGTTGAGACGGAGCATGAACACACAATTACCTTACAGCCGCAAATCAACGAAGGTGATGAAGTGGAAATAGCGCATGGCGCTATGGCAGGGCAGAAAGGAATCGTGACTCGAGTGCTAGAAGGGCATGAACGAGTCGCTGTGTTATTGGAGTTTCTCGGGGCGAATCATGAAGTCGAACTCGACCTCTTTTCTCTCTTTCTTCAGCGGCCCATAACGCCGGAATGAAGATACTTTTCTAGAAAGTTCATTTTTTATTGAACTTTCCAACACAGATGGTTTCTCAGTATCTACAGACAATGGTTCATACCATTTCTTCACAGTTTTTCTTATTATCCCTGAATGGTTTCGTGTGTTCAAACACCGATCGACCAAGGGCGGTAGCTTACTTAATTTGATGATGTCAAAAGCGACGAACATTCACACTGAGTTTCATAATTTTCTTTCAAGAGAGGAAAAAGAAACCCTTCTACGGCAAAAAGGGCGTGTCATTTGGATGTCGGGCCTTTCTGGCTCTGGAAAATCAACCATTGCTAATGCCACTGAACGCCTTCTCTTTGATCAAGGGCGATTTACCCTCATCCTAGATGGCGATAACCTCCGGAGTGGTCTTAATAGCAACCTCGGCTTCAGCGATGAAGATCGTCATGAGAACATTCGTCGCACCGCTCATATGGCCAAAGCCATCGCTGACAATGGAGTGATCGTTTTTGTTTCTTTGATTACTCCAAAAGAAGTTTTCCGCCAGATTGCCCGTGATGTGATTGGCAATGATCTCATAGAAGTCTACGTGAAAGCTAGCTTTGAAGTTTGTGCCCAACGTGATGTGAAGGGTCTCTATGCAAAGGCTGCCGCTGGTGAGATTCCGAATTTTTCAGGAAAAGACAGCGGCTTCGAGGAGTCGACACAAGCGAGTCTGGTCATCGATACTGAAGGGCAATCCATCGAGGACAGCGCGCATAAATTGCTGAGTCATTTGTTGAAATCAAGCTAGTAGATCGATGAAGGGCCTTTACCCCATGACAACCGAATCTCTTCAGCGAATCGGTCGAGCTTTGAAAGAAGCAAAGGTGCGCTACCTGACAGTTGGCGGCATTGCAGTCATTGCCCACGGTTATGTAAGAGCGACCCTCGATCTGGATCTCGTCATAGCTCTGGAATCAGACAACCTACTCAGAGGGCTCAAAGCTCTGGAGAAGATCGGCTACCGGTCACAGCTTCCCGTGAAGTTGGAAGATGTTGTAAGTCCGGAGAAGCGAAAAGACTGGGCTGAAGATAAAAACATGATCGTTCTTCAACTCGTAAATGACGAGATGAGAGACGCACCCATTGATATCTTCATTCAGGAACCATTCGATTTCTCAGAACAATTCGCGGCGGCTCTCCAGTTCGATATTGGAAATGACATACAGATTCCAGTGCTGTGCCGCGAGGGGCTGATTGTGATGAAAAAAGAAGCAGCACGTAGGAAAGACCTGCTGGATGTTGAGTTTTTGGAAAAATCAATTGAGTTATGAGTGCTAGCAACCCATGTGTTTCATTTGAGGAGGCAGAGCTCACGCATCTGCGAGAAATGCAGAAATGGTCATTTAAAGAGCGTCTTGATTGGAATGAGCAGATGACCCGCTTCGCCATCGAATCTCAGAAACGCAATTACCTGAACCTTCCAAAAGATCATGTTGTTCGGGTCTACATGGAGTCGCATCCAGAAGAAATTAAGCGGCTTGAGTCCTAGGCACTCGATCTATCTAGGTATAGAACACGAAATTTCAAAAAACCCTTGAAAACTGCTCTGCAAATTCGCACAGCCCCTTCAAGTCAATTCCTGACTAACTTGAGTAAAAAACTAAAGTAATGTCCGATTACAATCTCAGCCACCTCGACCAGCTCGAAGCAGAAGCTATTTATATTTTGCGGGAGACAGCTGCGCAATTCGAGAATCCAGGCCTGCTTTTCTCAGCAGGTAAAGATTCCATAGTCATGGCCCATATAGCCCGGAAGGCCTTCTATCCTTCGCGCATTCCTTTCCCATTAGTCCACGTCGATACTGGCCACAATTTCCCAGAGACCATCGAGTTTCGTGATGCCTATGCTGAGAAAATCGGTGCGCGCCTCCATGTGGGACTCGTTCAGGATTCTATCGATAAAGGCACTGCGATCGAGGAAACAGGAGCTAATGCATCTCGTAATAAACTCCAGACAGTGACTCTCCTTGAGACCATCGAAGAGCAACAATACGATGCCGTCCTTGGCGGAGGTCGTCGCGACGAAGAAAAAGCCCGCGCTAAAGAGCGTTTCTTCTCTCATCGAAATGATTTCGGTGAATGGGACCCAAAGAATCAACGCCCAGAATTGTGGAATCTTTTCAATGGCCGCAAGCAACCAGGTGAGAACTTTCGCGTCTTTCCTCTCTCTAACTTCACCGAGATGGATATCTGGATGTATATGAAACAAGAGGGTATCGAGCTTCCGAGCCTTTACTATGCTCATGAGCGTGACTGCGTGACACGTAACGGCGTCATACTAGCTGTCTCGGAATTCGTTCAACCGCGTGAGGGCGAAACCGTCGAGCACAAGAAAATCCGTTTCCGCACTATGGGTGATGCCACCATCACAGGCGCTGTTGAATCAGATGCTGACACCATGGAAAAGATCATCGAAGAAGTCGCTGCCGCTCGCCAGACTGAGCGCGGCAACCGGGCTGACGACAAACGATCAGAAACCGCAATGGAGGACCGCAAGAAGGAAGGATACTTTTAGGCTACAGCTTAATTCACTTCTTTTACTTCTTATTTTTCAAACCACTCCACTTTTTAGAAACCATGGACCTTCTTCGTTTCACTACTGCCGGCTCAGTTGATGACGGCAAATCTACTCTCATCGGACGCCTTCTCTATGATTCAAAGTCTATCTTTGAAGACCAGATGGAAGCCATCGAGGAATCATCTCGTAAAAAGGGTGATGAAAACGTCAACCTCGCACTCCTCACAGACGGCTTGAAAGCTGAGCGTGAGCAGGGGATTACGATTGACGTCGCCTACCGCTACTTCGCCACTCCAAAGCGCAAGTTCATCATCGCGGACACACCGGGTCACATCCAGTATACCAGAAATATGGTAACTGGTGCCTCCACCGCTAACCTTGCTATCATCCTCATCGATGCGCGTAAGGGTGTGATCGAGCAGACTAAACGTCATAGCTTCATCGCTAACCTCCTGCGCATCCAGCACGTAGTCGTCGCCGTCAATAAGATGGATCTCGTCGACAATTCAGAGGAAGTTTATAATAAAATCGTAGCCGATTACAAAGCCT
>CALFDI010000033.1 GCA_937952875.1 uncultured Verrucomicrobiales bacterium | reverse complement strand
CTCATTGCTTCTACTTGGATCAATCACAGGATTAGAAGCCGCTACCATTGCAGCCACAAGTTTTGAGAACGAAACTCCAGGCACCCAGTATCAAGATACAGGAGACCCTGCAGTCGATCACGCTTTGCTGAACAACCCAGGCCAGTCTCCTGTAAATTCCACTGTCGCTTCCGAACTCGGATATACAGCATCATACCAAAATACCCTAAATGGTGTCGGCCTAACAGACGGTGACTTTGTCGGAATCTCTAACTTTACTGGTGACGTCGGAGCATTCACCGACGGAGTCCAAGGGTATCAGTTAAGTGACACGGACGGTCAAATGACTGTCACCTTTGCTGCTGTTGACTTGACTGGTGAGACAGACGTCGTCTTCAGCCTCGACTACTTTGCCAACTCGACTGGCTGGGAAATCGGTGACTTACTCCAAATCTCTCTTACTACGGATCTAGGAACTACATTCATCATCAACACTATCGGAAGTGACATTGATGATCTCATGATTGAGGGACGGTGGGTTACTGCTTCCATTCCTATTCCAGACGCTGCTACGACAGCGACCGCTACGGTCTCTTTTACTTCAAACTCTGCGAGCGAAAGCCTTTATCTAGACAATGTAAGGTTTGAAGTTGTTCCTGAACCATCAACTTCGCTCCTTGTAGGACTAGCTATTTTCGGCCTCATCCGTCGCCGACGTTAGTAAACGACTTAAAAAAATGTTTCTGCAAAAGCCAAAGGCCTTCAAGACCTTTGGCTTTTTGCCGATCATTTGCATATTGTCAAAATGGTGGTCTGTTCAACAGATGAAGAACACACTTTTCGTTCCGATCTTTCTAGCTCTCAGCGCTTGCACATCTCTTGCTGAGGCACCGAAAGAGCCAAAGGCTATAGAATATTCTTCCGAAGCGAATCTCCCAAAAGGCTGGCCGACTCCCGGCCCTTACAATGAAGTCAGCGAGAAGACATATCCTGCCTATCGTGCGGCCTTTGCTGAAAATGGCTCATTCTGGACGCTTTTCCGTCACATTAAGAAAAATTCCATTCCAATGACTGCACCAGTCGAGATGGATATAACGACAACTGGTGAAAACGATACACTGAAAAAAAGCACGATGGCATTTCTCTATCTCGATCAAGAAGTCGGCCAACTAGGCGCTGATGGAAAGAACGTGGTCGTAAAAGATGTTCCATCGATGAAAGCACTCAGCTACACATGGATGGGGGCGAGAAATGATGCTGCTATGAAAAAGGCCAAGGCAGCCCTAGATGCTGAACTCACGAAACGCGGAATTACTGAACGCGACTATCGCCTTCTCGGCTACAATGGCCCATCGACACCACGGGCAAAGCGCACCCACGAACTGCAAGCGATGCTACCTAGCAAATAATTGTTAGAAGAGTAAGAATGTTCGCTATTGAATAGTCAGGGTGAGCCTAGCATGCTGCTTCCATTGCTATGCTTTATCCCATCGCCCGCAGCATCCTGTTCAAGCTAGATGCTGAACATGCCCATGAAGTCACCCTAAAGGGGCTTCGCCGAGCCTATAAAACTGGACTTTTACATTTCACAATGGGCTCTCCGCCCAAGTCCAAGCCAGTCGAGTGCATGGGCCTTACCTTTCCGAATGCTGTAGGCTTAGCAGCAGGCCTCGATAAAGAAGGTAACTGTATTGATGCACTTGGTTCATTAGGCTTTGGATTTGTCGAAATCGGCACCATCACACCGAAACCACAAGATGGGAATCCGCAGCCACGCCTCTTCCGCATCGTCGAAGAGAAAGCGATCATTAATCGCATGGGATTTAACAATCCCGGAATCGAGAAAGGCGTTGAAAACGTCAAATCAGCTAAGAATTTTAAGGGCATCGTCGGCTTTAATATTGGCAAAAATAAAGTGACGCCAAATGAGAACGCCATCGATGACTATCTGATCACACTGAGATCTGCCTATCCAGTGGCGGACTACGTGGCAGTGAACATTTCCTCACCTAACACACCCGGTTTACGTGATCTTCAGAGTGCTGAGTCCACAGCACGACTCATCGAGACTCTAAAATCTGAGCAGGCAAAGCTACAGGCTGAGCATGGGAAATACGTCCCTCTCGTATTAAAAGTAGCCCCGGATTTGGAAGATCAGCACATCAAAGATTTAGCCAGAGTCTTTCTCGAAACTGGGCTAGATGGACTCATCACGAATAATACGACCATCTCTCGCGAGGCCGTCGCTGACTACACTCTAGCTGAACAAGCAGGCGGACTCTCAGGTGGACCGCTCACTGCGCGTTCACTCGATGTGCTGAAGGCCTTTAAGGCGGAAGTCGGAGATAAACTCCCGATCATATCGGTCGGCGGAATCATGACTCCAGAGGATGCCACTGCACGTCTAGATGCTGGTGCGAGTCTGGTTCAGCTCTACACAGGCTTTGTTTACGGTGGTCCACCGTTTCTCCATAAGACGCTGAAAAAAGTCGGACAGAGAGACTAATTTAGACACGCTAGTTTCTTGCCACCACATACCTTTCATGCATCTTTAGAAGATGCGTAAAACCCTTACCTTCCTTGCAGCCGCATGCCTCCCAGCCTCTGCGATTGAAATCCAGCTCTCTTACGAATACGACACCGGAGGCTTTTTCGACCAGCCTGGCGCTAAAAACGCGATGCGAGCCTGCGCGGATTTTTTTGAGACAATCCTCACAGACTC
>CALFDI010000032.1 GCA_937952875.1 uncultured Verrucomicrobiales bacterium | reverse complement strand
GCGCTTTATCCATGACATCGGCAAAGACTTTACGGCCTTGGCGGATCATCTCTTGGTGGAGTTTTAGGACGGGATTAAAACTTCCGCGTAAGAGTAAAATCGGGCGCTTATAGAGTGCATCAGCAGCCTGCACAACTTCTCCATCAGGGGTGAACATAGCGGCATCTGTTAGACCGCTCTGAACGAGCTGGAGCGCGCAGAGGCGATTATCTACGAAGCGGAATCCTTCTCCATCGAAGCGCAGCATATCGACTTCGATCCGGCCATCAGACAAGCCATCTCGAAGAGATTGGACGAAGGCTTCAAGATTATCCCGGTAATGAAATGCTGCGTAAATGAGATTCACCCCAACGATTCCTAATGCCTCCATCTGATCCATGTTCTCCTTCTCGAGAAGGCGGACGTGAATCATGATACGGCTCGGGGCGGCAAAGGGTTTGAGTTGGAGTGTGATTCCTAGCCATCCATGGCATTCGGCTTTATCTTTATAGCCTCTCGCGCGGACGGTATTACAAAAGGCGAAGAAGGTGGACTCTTTGCCACGCTCTTCGGAGAGGCGTTTATTTAACAGGTCAAATTCATAGGCCATCATAGCCTCGAGGCGCTTTTGCGATACGTAGCGAACGCCACTTCCGTAAAGAGCATCACTCATGGTCATATCATATGCCGAGATGGTCTTAGCTACCGTGCCTGCGGAGGCGGAGGCTCGAAAGAACCAGTTCGCTGTCTCCTGCCCTGCCCCAATTTCGGCAAAGACGCCGTATTTTTCAGCGTCGAGATTGAGTTCGAGAGCTTTATTATAAGTCGTCGGGATGATGCGTGTAGCCATGATGAATCTAGGAGTCTGTTGCAGAAGACGCACCAGATAAGTCTGGCAGGCGTAGGAGGTAGTTACAATTCCGACAAATAACTCCCTTCGCTGAGAATCCAGATTCTACGCGAAATACCATGCGGCATTCCGGACATAGGAATGCTCGCCATTTCTTTTTACCTTCGACTTCTGCCACAGCGCAGAATCTGTCTGAGATGCCTCCGTATGGCAAGAACCTCTACACAAACAATCGAGGAAAGAGATCAAAATAGAGGTATTGAAAACTCCAACCAAGGCAAAATAGGGCAATCGCACTGATGACAAGAGTGATAATAAGCGTCCCAATCTGGCGTGCTGGCCTCGCCACCCGAGGCAGCCATTTCAAAAAAGCCATCCGCACCATGAGGAATGTGCCGACGTAGATGGGAAAGACGAAGGCTGCCGCGACGATGACTCCGAGAGCTGCTGCACTCTGAAAGGCTTGAGGATAGATTAAGAGCAAGCCGATGACTGCTGAAATGAGCCAGCCGATGATATGCCCGATGCCAAATACGAGTAATTCAGACTTCTTCGTCTGCCACTCAGCTCTCGACCAGCCTAAGGAATTCGCCATACAAGAGTCAGTAACTCGGCTCACGAGGAGATCAAGACTAGGAAAAAAAATCAGCCTGAACCGTTCCTCGACAATTCGAAGAAAAAGCGGCATTTTTCCTCTATCACGATGCCCTTCACTGAATCCATCACCGTTCCGAATGATCGCTTCCGAAGCTTTCGTATCGGGTCGCTCGCCATTCTACTGGTTAATCAAAATGATGAATGGCGCTACACCTCGTGGCTCGGTGATGCACCCGAGTTACCGGATGAAGGCCACATCGATGACCTTACCGAGGAGTATGAGTGGATCCGCTGGGATAATGCTGAGGGCGACGAGAAAGTTCAGCTGGCGCCGGCTTTTCCAGAACTCCCACTCATCGCGCGTCCTCACGGGATCATTAATATTCCACCGAAGGGGTCAGCGCTTTTTCATATCGGCATCCCGGCCTCGGTCAAGATCCTCGCCGAATGTGCAGGCGTGATGACGCCACTCGCGAGTCTCCCTACGCAATCGCTTTCAAAGACATGGCATGGCAATCAGCATAAGGGCACACCCTGCTATGCTCTCCGGACAAATGCGCGCCGCCGCATCGAAAAGCTCCAGTGCTACTCGAATGACATCATCTGCCAAGTCGATGTGCAGAACTCTTCAGATGAAGTCACATCATTCGATCGACTCTATCTAGAAACAGATCATCTCGCCATCTACTCTAAAGGCGAGCAGCTCTGGGCGAGTGCGTGCCGGATAAAGGTAAAAGAGGCTGGAGAGAAGTTCACTCGCATCATTTTTTCAAATACTCCTCTGGCTCCTGCGAACGACTCGACTCGACTCGTAGAGCCCGCACATGGAAAGACTCAGAAGTCCTCGCTTTTCAATGTTTTCACCTCATTTAAAGACGTTCTTAGCTAATCTTTTCTTATGCTTCTAGATTCCTTCCTATTAGCGCAATCGACTGCTTCAGCAGACTCGTTTGACAGCCTGATTCAGGCCCTCCCCTCATGGATCCCTGACTGGGCGCGTGCGAAATGGCTGGTCAAAGCGATCGCTACCCTCTTGATCCTGATCATAGGCATCCCGATCATACGCTTCATCACGACTCGCGTGGCGAAGGCCACATCAAAGAGGCTCAATGTCTCGGCAAGTATGCTGATGACTAAGGCGGCAAAATACGCACTCTATGTGACTCTCATTTTAGGAGTGCTCGGCATCTTCGGGGTAACACCTACTGCCATTCTAGGAGCTGCAGGTGTCGCAGGCGTAGCGATTGGCTTCGCATCTCAGACATCTCTCTCTAATGTCATCAGCGGTCTTTTCCTCATAGGTGAACGCCCTTTCCGCATAGGGGATCTTATCGAAGTCAATAACACGACTGGCGTAGTAGACTCTATCAATCTCCTCTCATGCCACCTCCGCACATTAGATAACAAAATGGTGCGTATTCCGAATGAGACATTAGTCAAAACGATGGTCACCAACATCAGCAGACATCCGATTCGTCGAGTCAATCTCGATATCAGTGTCTCTTATGATGAAGATATTAATACCGTCACCCGCATCTTAAAGGAAGAGATTGAGAAGCATCCACTGGCCCTCGAAGAGCCTGCACCACTCATCATGTTCAAAGGATTTGGAGACTCTTCTCTGGATTTTCTCGTAGGAGCCTGGGCACAGCAGAGTGACTTCTTAGGCGTCAAGAATGGGCTTCTTCAAGCGATCAAAGAACGCTTCGACACTGAAGGGATCGAAATTCCCTTTCCACACATCACACTCGCTACTGGTAAAGCTGCAGCGACTATTCCTGCTGCAAAACGAGGAGACTAAATCACCGTGGCTCGACGTATCCGCATATTGTCCGATGGAAAACCTGGGCACGTGAACCAGTCAATCGGGCTGGCTCAAGCTATCGCACGACGCATTGATGCAACGATCGATATTGTCTCGATCACTCAAACGTTTTTTCCACACCGCTTAGTGACAGCGGCAGCGACTGACAAATTCCCCGATCCCGATCTGATCATCGCTGCTGGGCACCGCACACATCTCCCTCTTCTCTGGGCAGCTCAGCAGAGCAAGGCTAAGAGCGTAGTCATCATGAAGCCATCACTGCCTTCATCACTCTTTGACCATGTGATCATCCCTGCCCATGACCGCATCACAGGCAAGAATATCATCTCATCCGAAGGCTCTCTTAATAAGATCACAGAAGATCTACCGCCAAAGGAAAACAAGGGGCTCATTCTAATCGGAGGAGAATCGAAACACACAGACTGGAATCCCACAGCTCTGCTAGAAGCCGTCGCTCACATCATCACTGATACACCTGAACTCGACTGGTCTCTTACAGACTCGA
>CALFDI010000031.1 GCA_937952875.1 uncultured Verrucomicrobiales bacterium | reverse complement strand
TTCTGCTAGGCCGATGTCTACGTAATTGTCGTAGCTCCCGTCCTCGACATCTTTGAGAAATCTTTTGAGCACTGGAGTCGGAATCATATAGCCAGTGTTATCAGCGCTTCTGAGCCCTTGAAAGGCGACGCCGACGACTTTGCCGTCTTGTAAGACTGGTCCACCTGAATTTCCTGGGTTAATAGCTGCATCTATCTGCACCACGAGATGTGAATCTAAGAGTGAGTGAGAGTAGGCAGAAAAATCGATTCGAGAGACAACGCCGCGTGTGACAGAAAGGCGATCACCTCCCACAGGATAGCCTATCACACGGACTTGGCTCTCTAACTCAGGAAGAGTTCCTATTTCGAGCTCTTTCAGTCCTTCAAAAGGAGTGAAATCTTCGAGTTCCAACATTGCGAGGTCACAGTCATGTGCGACGTGGAGGACTCGCGCAGGATACTTCTGAGGGCTGCCATGCATGGTGATGAGAAGACGGCGCGCATCACTGACAACATGAGCATTTGTAACAAATTTGTTTTTTCCGACTAGCCAGCCTGTTCCGATTCCTCCAGAAAATCGTCCACTATTCCATGGAGTGCTGTAGTCTGCGACTTGTGTAGCTGCTTCTATTCTGACAACTGAGCGGTAGATGTCAGAAGGTGCTCCTATAGGCTTTGGTGGAATGGTAGCTGGTGCCTGTTCAGCGAGCTGAGCCTGGAGCTGAGGTGATAGTAGGGTGAGAGCAAGAAGTGCCGTGCGGATTAGCATGATGGAAAACTAATGTTCTAAAAGAGGAGTGGAAGAGAGAAATGCGCTGAGAGTGAGGAATTCAACCATTTCAAAAGATTCAGCGACACAAAAAAGCCGGATGTCTTAAAACATCCGGCTTTTCATAAAAAGAGAACCCACTGTGCCGTCCAAGGAGCTGTAAGTCACTTACCAGTTACTCAATAAGTGGGGACCCACAATCTCACTTCTATCTTCCTAAAAAGGCATGATATTAGATCCTTCGATATGGCCCCCGTAGTTAATACATCGGTCAGGACACGCTACCTTATGTGGTCAAACACAGGAGGTGCAATCATGATAATCGTATGCTCTCTTTTGGCAAATGAGAAATGGAGTGATTTTATCGAACACCTAATATCCAGCCTTCCATTTGGGCTTGATCTTTCTCGGTCGTTGTGAGGGGTGGTTGGAAATACTCATTAAGCACTCTGCGGGACTGCATATCTTGCATCCATGAGGTCGCTGCATAGGCATCCCATTGATGCGGGCTCCATGAGGTGTCGGAGACTGGATATCGCTTTTTATACAGTGACGGATAGATCTCACATATTACGTGTTTACTCGGGTCAGGAATCCATCCGTCAAATGGCCATACGTGAATTGACTCACCAGCAGCAGTGAGAATCTGTTGGATCTGGGCAAGGCCGGCGAACGTTGACTTACCGACAGCTCCATTGTGATGGAATCGGAAGACTGAGCTTGGTCCTGTTGTCCACGTTTCACATAGACGGAAAGATTTTAGCCCACTATTAGGTTCTGTGACGGGGCTCTCAGTGAGGGCTTCTTCCACTTTACCTTCCCGTAATTGCGGCCACCGGTGAGTGAGGTGTGAGAGGAAATGTGACCATGATGAAATGTTATGATTCTCGTAGTAAATAGAAGGGAATCCTAGCCCGTGATCGAGTCCAATGAGACATCGTTCCGAGTCTGAGCGGCATATTTCAATGAGATGTTCAGCCAGTAGTGCACGAGACCATTTATTAGATGATCCTACAGGATGCACTTCTTGTGCTGGAAGGTTGGACTTTGCCAGACTTGTAAAAAGAGATAAGCCATTGAGGCGTTTATCGGCGCGATCTGCGCCTGAATAATCGACTCCGATGAATCGATCAAATAATCCGTGCTGACTTCTTATTTTTGACATTTTGGGCAGAAAAAAGTCGATCTTTGGCCAAGCACGACACGCTTGATGGGAGTGTCGCAGCTTAGGCATGCTTCACCTTCGCGGTCATAGACTGCGAGCTGCTGTTTAAAGTAGCCTGCTGTTCCGTCTTCTCTTAAGAAGTCCCGTAGCGTCGTCCCGCCTTGCTTGATAGATCGTGCGAGCACTGCTTTAATTTCATTCGTCAATGTATCTAAGCGTGTAAGTGAGATAGCTGCCGCTTTTCTCTTAGGATGAATGCCTGCCTGGAAGAGCGCCTCGCAGGCGTAGATGTTTCCAACTCCAACGACCACTTTCCCATCCATGATGAGTTGTTTGATTGTTGTTTTCTTTTTTTGGGCAGCTGTCTTGAGCGTTTCAGCAGTGAAGTCTTCGGACAAAGGCTCTGGGCCTAGATGCTGAATGAGTGGATGTAGGTGAGGGGACTCGCTCGTCCAAAGAAGGCAGCCAAATCTTCGAGGATCATGATAGCGGAGTTCTAGACCATTCGAGAGAGTGATAAGGACGTGATCATGCTTTCTAAGGTCTGCTGCTGGATCTATGACTCGTAGGCTGCCCGACATGCCGAGGTGAATGAGTAGTGTGCCTGACTCGAAGGTGAGTAGGATGTATTTAGCTCTGCGAGATACGGATAAAATCGTTTCTTTTGAAAGGTCTTCGATCTCTGGACTCACTGGCCATCGCATACGCGCCTCTCTCACGATGACGGTCTGAATTGTCTGTCCCGTTACATGTGGGGCTATCCCTTGGCAGGTTGTCTCGACTTCAGGTAATTCAGGCATAGTTCTCTTTCTCTACGACGCTAGCTCAGCTCTTAATCTAGTTGAGACAAAATACGCTTTAACTCAGAGATTTCAGTGGTGCTAGTATCGCCATGTTGCAGTCTGACATGAGTGAGCGTCCCATCTTTTTCAGTATGTTCTGTCGCAAAAAGGACTCTTACTTGTCCTTTGATGAGATCCCAGTTGGAGTCGTTTTCTAGCTGTCTCCAGCCGTGAGAAATGAGAGCCTCTAAGGCTTCTGGACGGCCCTGATTTTCTTCGCTCCAGATCTGCCATTCTGACGTTTGACGGAGGTCGTCGCTATAGACTGTGGTCATTCCCCGAGGAGTCGTCTGGCCAGTTTCAGATATCTCAGAGGCTCGTCTCACTTGTTCATGATAGCTTTTTCTGCGATCGCTCCGTATTGAGAGCAGTGCGTAGACTGATTGGCTTCCGCCTCTTTCATGCGCTCGGTAGATTCGTGCGATGGATTCTGTGCATTTCATTAAAAACTCGCTGAAGCTGTTTCTAAAGCGTTCCTCGATAGGGCGGCGTGGCATCATGTCGATAAAGACGCCTTGGTAAGGGGATGAGTTACTGAACCCGTGGTATATGATGCAGCCTGTTTCGACGCGTGCCGTGCCGCCCGTGTAGACGACGCCTTTCCAGTTGATATCACCCTGGCGAGTGAAGCGTTCTTGATGAATGGATTTTAAAATGTTCTCGGCTCTTCCGTATCCACGCTGCTGCTGGATGTATCGCCAGAGTGAAACGCGCCGCCTGTGCCAGACGAATGCCGAGGGGACGAATGCTAATTGACCTCCGGCATCCATGAGCCTCCAGCAGATATCTACATCATCGCCTGCGGCTGTGAAGACAGGATTAAATCCGCCAATGTCGAGCAGAGCTTGTCTACGAATCGATAGATTGCAGCCTGGAAGGTGTTCGGCTAGACGATCTGTGAGTAAGATGTGAGAAGGAGCTCCTTCAGCAGCTGCGACTATGGCCTCCTGCATGCCAGAGGCGGGGGGAGGTATATTGGGGCCGCCAGCTGCGACGATTTTCGGGTCATCATAGGCTGTGACGAGCCAATTAATCCACTGACTGTCTGCTTCACAGTCATCGTCTGTGTAGGCGAGGATCTCACCCTTAGCGTGATTTGCGCCTAAGTTTCTCGCGGCGCTGAGACCTTCGTGATCTTGGCGATAGCAACGAACTGAGGCGTGCTTCGTTGCGCGATGAAGTGTGTCGTCTGTGCTGCCATCATCTATTACGATGATTTCAAAATTCGGATAATCTAGTTTCTTGAGAGAAGAGAGGCAGTTGTCAATTCTACTGGATCCATTGTATGTGCAGACGATGATCGAAACGAGAGGGGTGTTTCGATTTACGAGAAACGCTGTAGGTGTGTGAATAGAAGGCAGGATGTCAGCCGCTGCACCAAGCGCGAGTTTGGCTTTTCCAGCACGGTCTTTCAGTCCGAAGTCCCAGTTGGTCATTTCTCGCGGCCCATTCTGCCAAGCATCTGTCCAGCTGTAGACTGTGGTGCCAGCGATGCCTGCGCGTAGAGATGTTTCGACTTGCCATTTAAGAAGGTCAGCTTGGGCTTGCTCACTATTACGGCGAGAATCCAGTCCCATCTCAGTTACGAAAACGGGGCGATCACCTGCGATGGCCTGTAGCCTAAAGAGGTAGGATTCGAAGTCGGACTGATTTTCGAGATAGATATTAAATGCGGTGAAGTCTGCATTTGTAGGCTCAAGATACTCAGTTGTCGGATAGTTTCCGTAGCCGTAGAGAAGGTGTGGAGCTGTGCTACGACATTCAGAGATGAGTGACTCGATCGCTTCTCTCACACGGATAGTTCCCATCCAGCGGACCATTTCTGAGGGGATCTCATTTGCGACGAGAATGCCAGCTAGAGCAGGGTGTTGGCCGGATTCGTTAAGGAAATCACTTAGTCGTATTCTCGCTTCGGATAGGAAACGCCTGCGTTGAATGAAGTCTGTGCCCCAGCCCCAGGGCAGAGTCACCCAGACATACAGGCCGACATCTGCAGCTGCGTCGAGCAAGGCTGGCTGCGGCCTCTCATACATACGGATGGCATTAAAGCCACTCGCTTTGATCTGCTTTAACTGGGAAAGATGATCTTCTTTCCACCACGCTGGGAAGGGGCCATAGGTGACGGTCTTTAAAAAGACGCGTTGGTCCCCTGAGCGAAAAAATCGACCGTCTATCGTGAGAGGTAGCAGAGAACTCATATTATCTACTAGAACGTCTGTATACAGCACATGGCTGTCTTATTTTCTATTGCGTGATCTGACTGAGAAGATGATGGGGATGCCTGGAGCATTGAGTTTCTCGCGGAGGCGATTACTCAGATACTGTTCATAGGATTCGTGCATGAGACGCTTATCATTGACGAACATGATGAAGGTCGGAACGGGTATCGCTGAATAACGCTCGTTCACGGCAGCTGTCGCATAGAGAAGTTTTAGGCGTTTGCCAAAGCGGGAGTTTCCAGACGGTGGCTTCTTCATGAATGCGTCTGAGAGGAATTTATTGAGCTGCCCAGTGCTGATCGGGTCAGCAGCACTCCTGCGAACCTTCTGAATCGTGCCAAAGATCGTATCAATGGCGTGATGCTTCAGTGCAGATGTGCAGACGAGTGGTGCATACCGGAGGAAGAATAATTCTTGATACACGTGCTGCGAGATTTTCTTCATTCTCTCCTGGAAGGGGAGGTCCTGCTCGTAGAGGTCCATTTTATTTAGGATAATGACGCAGGGCTTTTTTTCCTCTTTGATGAGCTTAGCAATCTTACGGTCCATCGCACTCACGCCTGCGGAGGCGTCGATGACGAGAAGGCAGATGTCAGATCGGCGGATCGCTCGCTCAGAGCGCATGGCTGAAAAGACCTCGACGGAGGTGTCCATCTTCTGGCGTGGACGGAGCCCCGCTGTATCGATCAAGATATAGTCGTGCTTTCCATGTGTGTAAGGAAGGTCGACTGCATCTCTCGTAGTTCCTGCTACATCTGAGACGATGGTTCGTTGGTCATTGAGTATCGCATTGATGAGAGAAGATTTACCGACGTTCGGTTT
>CALFDI010000030.1 GCA_937952875.1 uncultured Verrucomicrobiales bacterium | reverse complement strand
TTTTTTACTATAAAATCAATAATCGTTCCTGCGACGTCTTTTTGAGTCGCTTCCTCAATACCTCTAAGACCCGGAGATGAATTCACCTCCATAATCACTGGACCACTATTGGAACGCAAAAGATCAACACCTGCGACATTCAGCCCCATGACTTTTGCAGCTTGAACGGCTGCGGCGCGCTCCGCAGGAGTGATTTTGCACAAAGTCGCGTTTCCGCCACGGTGAAGATTAGAGCGGAACTCCCCTTCTGCGCCCTGACGTTTCATTGCGGCGACGACCTTCCCTCCAACGACAAAACAGCGAATATCAGCACCTCCCGCTTCTTTGACGAATTGTTGAACAAGGATATTAGCATTGAGACCTCTGAATGCTTCGACAACTGACTCAGCGGCCTTTTGCGTTTCTGCTAGAACGACGCCTACACCTTGAGTCCCTTCTAACAACTTAATGACAACAGGAGCGCCGCCACAGAGTTTAATGATGGATCCTGTCGCCTTAGTATCATGTGCAAAGGCCGTGACTGGTAGGCCAACACCTTTACGTGAAAGAAGCTGTAGACTGCGGAGCTTATCCCGAGAGCGTGAAATGGCCACTGATTCATTCACTGAATAAGTCCCCATCATTTCAAACTGCCTGACAACAGCGGTGCCGAAGAATGTCTGAGAGGCTCCAATGCGTGGAATCACAGCATCGTAGTCATTCAGCTCCTTATCTCCTATAAAAATAGAAGGTTTCTTCGTCGCTATGTTCATGTAGCAACGCACGTAGTCTATCACATCGATTTCATGGCCGCGCTCCCTAGCAGCTTCTACGATGCGACGTGTCGAATAAAGTCTTTCATTTCGTGAGAGGATAGCAATTTTCATGATATGCTTGTAGGTTTGTGTGAGTGTCCAGTGAGGTATGATCCTGCGCAATCTACGAGTGTGCGATTACGAAGTCCAGTGCGCCCGAGTAGCATACGAAACTTCATTCCTTCTCTATTCGATAGGCTCACTTCAATGTCCCAAGCATCGTTCCCAATGTTAAGAAGAGTCTTAATAAAGGGGCGTTTTTCTTGGTGTCCGCCAGAGTCTTTCACAATACGGTAATCAGATACACGGGCCTCTACGTAATTTTCTATTTCATCTCGTCCTTTGATGGGATGAACAGTGAAGCGCACCCAATCTTCTGAACCTTTCTGAAAAATTTCGTAATGAGCTGTATGAAGACACGACGTGCGTGCTCCAGTATCGATCTTTACCTTAATTGCAGGAATCTCGATGTCTGGGAGGGCTACCCATTCACGCCAGCCAACGGTAATATAATCTGAGTATTTACTCATCGTCGTATAAGTCTATCGGATCGTTCTAGCAATCTCAGCACTGAGACGTGAGACAAGGCGGCTCTGGGCAGAAGTCGCTGGAGAGAACCCTTCTCCTGAAAACTCTTCTACTAGATAGCTCGAACGCGCTGAGACTATTTTCTTCATCTGCAGATCATACACGCGCCACCCTGTATCGAGTATAGCACGGCCATCAGTCGTCGTGTGGAAGGTGCGCACATCGAGACTCACTTGGTAACGCACGTTACTCGTCTGGCTCCAAGGATAGTGGTATAGCGTTCCAGTTTTAAGCCTACGCCCCACGTTCACAGCAATCGTCCCAGTCAGTTGCTTCTCGAGACTGCCTGCCCAGAGGCTATCGTAAGCATACTCGAGTTGATTCACTCCAGTCGCGACAGGTATCTCAGGGCGCATGAGATAGTCAGCGAGACGGATAGGCCCTATCCCTATCGACACACCTCCTCCGCCACGAGGAGCAGGCCCATCAGGCGTCAGGATATACGCCTTCTGCGGAGAGCTAGAGCACGCCACGAGGAGAAAAAGGAACACAAATAAAATGAAACGACACATACTACGATTTATTTAATAATTTAGCAAAAAATTAACGACGACCTGGAACAGGATCTTTTCCGGCTCCCTCCTTACCAAAGATGAGAGAGTTCGGTTTATTATCTATCGTATCAGCCAGCACTTTGACTGATTGTAAAGTGGCCTGTAGATCTTCAAGCGTGCGCGCAAGATCGGTAAAAAGGGTCGAATCAGGGCCAACGCCTTGAATGGACTTCTGAGCTTCTTTGAGAGTCAGGCGGAATTCGGCTGGCAAGGATTCGACATCAGGTGATGTGAGAAGCGCTTCAAGTGCAGCACTGGTCTTTTTAAGATCGTTCGCCACATCAGTCGCAGCGCCGGCTGTCTGTTTGATCTCAGCAAGAGCATCGGTCGCGGTCGAGAGAGTCTTCTCTACAGGAAGATTCCGGACTTTATCTAGGACCTGCACGACGCGGTCTTCTATCCGGCTCAAGCTACTTCCCTGAGTGGGAATCACTGATAACTCTCCTACTTTCGAGCTAGTAACAGGATCTGCATCTTCTTCGAAATCTAGATCAACATAGAGCTGGCCAGTGATAAGGCTGCCTGTGCGAAGGGATGCTCTGAGACCTTGCGTGATGGCTTTGTCGATTTCATGACGTGCGAGTTCGGCATTTTCCACATCGAAGTTTCCAAATCGGGTCGGGTCTATCTGAATGAGAACAGGAACTCTTCGATCTTCCGGCTCTTGAAGATACTCGAAGGAAATATCAACGACTTTCCCTACCTGAATACCTCGAAACTCAACTGGCGCATCTACTAGAAGGCCGCGAACACTATCATCGAACATGAGAAGATAGGGTAAATTAGCCTGTAAGGTCAGCTTATTAATCTCAGAGAAGCTATCGAAGAGTTCAAAGACAGCACCATCGGACACAGGTTCCCCACGAGAGGAATCCTTAGGAATGCCGAAGGCCAGGCCACCACTAATAATGGACTCGATGCTACCTGCTTGGAAGCTAAAGCCCTTCGAATCTACATCGAAATTAATTCCGCTACTATTCCAGAAGCGGACATTCTCCGTTACGAGTTCATTATACGGGGCACGGACGAAGCCGTGATGCTCCATCAAGAGTGACTCTTGATCGAAGTCACTTTTCTCAATCTGACCAACCTCATAGCCGTTATAAAAAATAGGTGACCCCACACCGAGCGAGCGAGCGCTTTTCGCCTTAATGATGAACCTAAGTCCCGGAACATCTTGCGGTGTCGCAGGTGGATCTTCTAACCCGGTAAATTCGTTTAATGTTCGCTCCTCACTGCCTGGTTCTAATTGTATAAATGCTCCGGAAAAGATGGTATCTATACCAGAGACACTGCCTCCACCGACACGAGGACGGACGACCCAAAAGCGCGTATCTTCTCTAAGGAGATCGACCGCAGACTGATTCATCCGGACGGTCGCGATAACGCTTTTGAGATCCGAACTCAGCTTAACGTCTTCGACTTTCCCCACGGCGACTGAGCGACACTTCACGACGGTCTTACCGGCCTGAAGTCCTTCTGCCGTCTCGAAGGTGATGGTTATCTGTGGTCCTTGCCCGCTGATGTGCTGAGCGACAAGCCATAGACCAAGAAGGACCGCAACGATAGGGATAATCCATGCGGCGGAGATGCGCTTTGCGGGGAGCTTACTCGCCTCCCTCACCTCTGGTTTCGATTCACTCATAACGTCTTCGTATCTAGTGCTGTAGACTCTCTGCCACGATCCCACATTAAGCGAGGATCAAAACAGTGTGCTCCAATCATAGTCAGCACAACAACACCGCCAAAGGCGAGCGCTGCAGGACCAGGAGAGATGGACATCAGCTGCCCCATCTGAACAAGTGTGACGAGAATAGCGACGACGAAGACATCGACCATACTCCAGCGGCCGACCAGTTCTGTGACGCGGTAGATCTTCGTCATTCTTTTTAAATTCTTCACCGGATGAGTCGCGGCCCAACAGAGGGCAAATATCGCGATAATCTTCAGAATCGGAATCAAGACAGAGGCTGTAAAAATGACGATCGCGACCGGGTAAGCCTGCATCTTCCAGAAAGTGATGACGCCACCTATGATCGTATTTTGCTCTGCTCCACCGATCCCTGTGACAGTCATGATTGGGAGAATATTCGCAGGAATATAGAGCACGACTGAGGCGATAGTGTAAGCGAGAGTCTTCTCCACACTCTTCTCCTTCCGCGCATGAATATCGCTCCCGCAATCCGTGCAATACTCATTCGTCAGCGGCTGAAGCTTCGCGCAATCATGACAGCTAGTCAGGCCCACAGAGGCCGCAGACTCTCCATGATAGACATGTGCATCTTCGCTATGAGAACTAGGCATTACGCGTATCAGGGTTCAGATTTTCCCACAGCTCCCGGCGATCTATCGTCACCAGCGAGGCCGTGAGACAAAAAATCAAACCTCCAAATGTCCAAAAAGCGACTTCAAAGGTGACGTCTGCGAGTTTCACAAGCTTCAACAAACTCACGATGACTCCGAGAAAAAAGACCTCTACCATGCTCCAAGGCACGCTGTGCTGACTAAAACGACAAATCGTCCGAGCACCTGGTAAGACCTGCCCGATCAGCATGGGGAG
>CALFDI010000029.1 GCA_937952875.1 uncultured Verrucomicrobiales bacterium | reverse complement strand
ACAGTAGCAAGTGAAGAAATTTCCCGAATTCTGACAAATCACTCTCACAGCATTTTCAATAATCCTTACGAAGTTGCTAAACTTATACCTGATATCCTGACCATTCTCGAGCCGCTTACTCGTAGGGAAGCTGTCGATGCTATCAACGCCTACCTAACTCAAAACAAAGACCATCGTGGAGTGAGTCTTGAGTCGGCCTTTTGTGAACTTTACCCTTTTGAGATTTTAGATTCTTTACCGGACAATGACCCTTGGTCAGGGCCGCTAGCGAACTCTATTCCTTTTGCTATTTTTCATATAGAACCAGCTTTCATGCTGAAATTTCTTGAGAACCGGCCGCTAAAAAGCTCCGAAGACCAAGACATCCTTCTGAAACACGGAGGAGAAAGACTGTTAGTAAATGATCCGGAGAAAGGTTACGAATTTCTCCGTGCATCATACCCTGAAAAACTTAAGTCTATTGGGCTATCTATCCATATAAAAAAGAAGACAGCTTTAAATCTCATTACGTTTGCAGCTCAGTCTTCTGACTTGGGATTTCAAGATCGCATCGTGGATGAGGCCTTAAGGGTCTCACATCATAACGAAGATTATGAGCTGTTAGATTTAGTCTATGGAGAGTTTTCCAAAGTATCAGGTGACTCGGCATCCATTAACGAAAAACTACTAAAAAGCCCGTTTTTAAAAGAGATTAAACGCCCTGAGCAGGCGGATAAGATGATGGCCTTCTTGGAGAAAAACATGCCTGACACGGCTGTCGAAACGACTGGGACGCTAGTGAAGATGTGGATGGAGCGAGATTTTAATAAAGCTGGTGAGTGGATTATTTCGCTGGAGGAGTCTCCGCATAAGACGCGGGCGATTGAGACTTTTATTGAGGAGATTGCTCCGATCGATCCGGAGGCGGCGAATGCTTGGAGAGAGTTGTTGCCGGAGGGGTAGCACTTAGGTTGATAAGCGGCGGGGGCGCCGCTGCTCCTTTATTGAGCGAATGGCTTTTTATACCAGGTCCAGGCTCTGCGGAGGAGGCTCTTGAGGTCTTCCATGGCCATGTAAGAGCATGGAATGAGAAAGAGGGTAATCATGGTGGCGAAGAGTATACCGAAGGCGAGAGAGACTGCCATGGGGATTAAGAACTGCGCTTGGAGAGAGTCATCGAAGATGAGTGGGACAAGTCCGACAAAGGTCGTAAGTGATGTGAGAAGAATCGGACGGAAACGCTTTGCTCCGACTTCAAGAACTGCCTTGAGTGTGTCTCCCGTGCTACGGGCCTTCGTATTAATGAAGTCTACCATGACGAGGGAATCATTTACGACAACACCCGCGAGAGCCAACATGCCAAAGACAGATAACCATGAGGGTGTGATATCTAAAAGGACATGTCCAAAGAGCGCTCCGATCACACCAAAGGGAATCGCCACCATCACAAAGAGCGGCTGCAAGAGGCTTTTAAACGGGATCGCTAGTAGTGCGTAAAGAGCTACGCAAAGACCGATAATGCTGAAGGTGGTGCGCCAGAATGTGTCGTCATATTCTGCAACTTGCCCGTCCCACTTCCAGCTGAGGCCTTGAGCGCTAGAGACGATCTCTTGAATCTGACTCTCCATAGATCTGGCAATATCGATGACTTTTACTTCGTCATTCGCTGGACTTGCCATGATTTTGATCGTCTGCGCCCCATCTATGCGCTCGATGTTCGATGGTGCCATCGCGCGCTTCGCATCGGCGATGGTGCGGAATGGCACTTCACTGCCATCATTCAATCGAATCTTAAGAGTGTCTAATGTGTGGAGCGATTCACGTTGATTCTCTGAAAGGCGGACCATGACGCGGATGTCATCTTGGTCACGCTGGATCCGCTGCGCCTGTTCTCCGAAGAATGCCTGTCGCACTTGGCGGGCGAGATCTCGCTGAGTGATTCCGAGTTCTGAGGCACGGTCTTTCAAAGAAATCTGTAGTTCATTCCGTGTTCGACCTGCATTATCCCAGACAGATGTGATCCCCTCATTTCCTCGAATGAGATCCTTCAGCTCGGTGGCAACTCTGCGCTTTTCAGCTGAATCTTTCCCTCTCAACTGAATTTCCAGTAGGTCTGGATCAGTGCCGCGAGAGCCACTCCGCTCTGTTCTGATGCGGAACTGACGGGCTCCAGGGATTTCTCCCACGAGTTCGCGCCAGCGCTTAGCGATCTCAGCATTTGTCGGACCACGCTCACTACGTTGACCTGGAGGCATGATCTCGATTGAGACGATTCCTCTCTCTGGGTTACTCCTCCCCCAGCCCGGCCAGCCACCGGTGGAAGACATGATATTTGTAATCAGACTATTTCCAGTCTCACCATCGAGAAATTCTGCTCGCATCTGCTCTGCCGCACTCTGAAGAATGAGAACTTTTTCATCTGTGACCTCGAACTTGGTGTCATCTGCCATATTGAGCCGACCAGTGATCTTATAGCGATCGACCGAGGGCATATTGACAAATCCCATCTTGCCCGTCTGCTGATAGCCAATAGTAGCGAGTGCGAGCGCAGCGAAGAGAGAAAGAGTCGTCCAGCGGTGGTCAACACTGAGCTTCAGAATAGGCTGATAGACCTTCTCAACAAATGCTTCTAAGCCATCTGCGATGCCTTTCTGGAATCTGGCGAATGGGCCTAACTTCTTACGCCCTACCTTTAGGCGCTTTAGATGCGATGGGAGTATCAACTTACTCTCGATCAGGGAGAAAAGGAGAACAGGAGCGACGATCGGCGGGATCTGGCGAGTGAAATTCCCCCACCATCCTTCGAAAAACATGAGTGGGATAAAGGCGACAATCGTGGTGAGAATCCCGAATGTAACTGGTGTGGCGACCTCCTTCGCCCCGAGCACAGCGGCGTCTTCAGCTGGGACTCCCGCTCTCAGCTTAGAATAAATATTTTCCCCCGTCACGATGGCATCATCTACGACGATCCCGAGCACGATGATAAAGCCGAAGACAGAGAATAAATTCGCAGTGATCCCCATGTAGGGCATCATGATGAGAGCGCCGGCGAAGCTCACAGGAATGCCGATGACGACCCAGAATGCAATCGCTGGCCTGAGAAATAGGCTCAGCATAATCAGCACTAACAGACAGCCCTGAAGGAGTGAGACGGAGAGCGTGCCGAGGCGCCCACGAAGAGCGATCGAATCATCATCGAAGGCAAAGAGTTTAATACCATCTGGCAGACGCGCATTCGCTTGTTCGACGTATTTTTTGGCCGCTTCAGCGATCTTAATCGCGCTCTCATTTTCTATACGTAGGATTTCTACTAGAAGAGCAGGACGTCCATTGAATCGCACAAGCTTTCGGTCTTGCTCGAAGCCATCATTAACCTTCGCCACATCTCCCAGAGTGAGGAGGGAGCCATCACTGGCACGAATGGGAATATTATTAAAGTCCTCCGTGGTGAAAGCCTGCCCCTTCGTCCGGATCATCATTGACCCACCCTGCGCAGAGATCGTCCCTGCAGGCAGGTCGACTGAATGATCCCGTATAGCACGGCTGACATCATTAAAGCTCAGACCATAGTCGATCAAGCTCTGGTCATCTGCCTCGATCGAGATCTCACTCGCACGATCACCTAACACATTGACCTGAGAAATTTCAGGAAGAGCGGCAAGTTCATCACGGATCTGGCGAGCGGCCGAAAGCAGCTCACGCTCACTCATATCTCCAGTAACAGCGACCGTTACGACCTCCCACCAATTGTCACTGTTAGGGATGCGTGTGCGGGCTGGTTCAGAATCTGGCGGAAAAGTCGAGATGGTCGCGATGCGTGAATCAATCTCCGCCTGCAGCTCTTTCAGATCCACACCGTCTTCCGTGCGTATTATGACCTCTCCGTTCCCAGAGCGAGCCTTTCCCTCCATAGTGGATACGCCCTGCATGCCCTCGAGAGCGCGCTCGATCGGAATCACGATCGTGCGCTCTACATCCTCCGGAGTCGCTCCGCGAAAGGACTTTCTAATGCGCACCTGATTCACCTCGAATCCTGGGCGAACCTCTAGAGGGATGTGATAAAATGCTTGGTAAATGCCAAAGAGCAAAATTCCCAACATGAGGAAATTCGCAGCGTAATCGTTTCGAGCAAACCAGCGGAGCATACGTCTAATTTAGTAATTACGCACCTGGGCTCGCTAATGTTGGAGTGGCTGCATTCTGCGGGATAGGGCTTTCTTGCTCTACGATCTCGACCTTTCCTCCCTCAGGCGCATAGGTCAGCAGACTAATAGCCATGAGCTCACCAGAGGTGATTCCGTCTCGTATTACTAGAGTATCTGGAGTCGACCAGATGGGATCTACGATGCGGCGCTGAATCGTCTCTGTCTCTGCTTCTATGATGATGATCTCGTCGAGACTCCGCAGATACTGCCTCTCTATCACAAAGACGTCTTTTATCGTTTTACCGAGAATTTCAGCGCGGACAGGTTGACCGATTCTTAGCGGTGCAGAGTCGCTCTCTAAGCCGAATGGATCCTCTACGGAGGCGATGACGAAAAGTTCCTTCGTCACCTCATCTAGCACGCCTTCTGTGCGAACGACGCTGGCTTTTCTCTCATGAGATATGCCAGCTCTCGTCACTGTGAGCGTGACAGGAAGTGGAGCATCTTCCGACGTCTCTGGAAGAGAGATCGCATCGAGCTGGATGGCATTCAGCGGGAGGCGGACTTCCGCGTAGTCAGTGGAAAAAACGGTGCCGAGAGAAGTTGCCTGATTGATGCTTTGGCCTACGCTGACAGCTCGCTCGATCGTCCTCCCATTGTAGGGGGCACGCACGATGGCTCGTGTTAGATTTCTCAGCGCCTGTTCGAGGCTTGCCTGTGCTGATTTCACTGACGCCTCGGCTTGCTTCATCTGCGGCTTTCTCAGGACGAGATCTGTCGGCTCTTCGCTGTAACCTAAGTCCTGCCAGTTTAACAGAGCTTGGCGGGCGCGGCTATCTTCCTGCAGTAGCTCTGACTCGGCACGTGCGAGAGCCGCTTCGGCATTGGCTACGGCTGACTTAAGATCTGCATCATCGAGCCGAAGGAGGACATCGCCTTTTTTAAAAAAAGCGCCGGCCTCGAAGGCTGGAGCCGTGCTGAGGACGCGACCGGAGACACCCGCAGTGATACCAGTCTCATTCTGAGCCTGCACACTGCCCTGAGTGAGAATCTTCACCTGATAATCTTGCCGCTCTAGCACCTGCACGGCTGTCTCGACCGCAGCCCGCTTACTCGGCTGAGGTGGGGCTTTTTCCACCTTATTCGAAATCTGAAAATACCATGCCACTCCACCTATCATAAGAATGGCGAATGGAATGAGTATTCGGAAGAGGACTGACACGTGCTTGGGGAGTATAAGCCATTTTGAACGGTTTGCATTCCCTGATTCTTTCAATAACTCTGACATAGCATCATTCTTTTGCCTAATGAGCGGGCATTTCGCATTTCCGGCTTAAGAAAAGAGAATGCACTTGCCTCTCCTGAGGATCTTCGCATTGCTGGCGGTGATGAAGATTCTTGTTGTCGGAAAAGGTGGGCGCGAACACGCGCTATTACGTGCGTTAGGTGAGTCACCTACTGAGACTAAGCTCTACAGCTTTCCCGGGAGCGATGCGATACAAGAGCTCGCAGAAATCCCGCCCGTCGATGGATTACACAGCCTAATTGGCTGGATGGTCGGGGCGGAGATCGATCTCTGTGTGGCTGGCGAAGAGAGCTACCTAGTGAAAGATGAAGGCCTAGCAAATCTATGTGCTGACGCCGGCATCCCATGCTGGGGACCACCTAAAGCTGCTGCCCAGCTCGAGGCATCTAAGGAATTCGCTAAAGAATTCATGCTGAAACACGGCATTCCGACGGGTGCAGCGACCGGTTGCGCGAATATCGAAGAAGCGCGCGCCGCGATCAATGGCGTCTATCCTACTGTCTTAAAGTTCGATGGACTTGCCG
>CALFDI010000028.1 GCA_937952875.1 uncultured Verrucomicrobiales bacterium | reverse complement strand
TATACCTTCCCCGAACGGTGCCGATGCCAGATGAGCCTTCGATGGGAATGGGGGCATATATTCAGAGTCTAGGGCTAGAGAATGAAATTGTTGGAATGGTGTATCCTGATCGTCGTGGAGAAGGATTTGGCCTGTCTCGCTATAATGATGATGAGCGCTTAGAATTCACACGTGTCGACGAAGAGGATGATGTTCATTTCGCTCATGCTCGTGGCTTCGTCGCTAAGACGTCCGCCACTGATCCTAGTCGCCTGAAAGAGCTACTGAAAATGTCGTGGATTGGATAAAAGAAGAGTCATATTTATCGTATGAAGGCATTAATGGTAGGGACCGGTGAGTATACGACTGGATTCGTAAACGGCCAAGAGTCTGCCTCAGATAAAGGTGCTGGCGTAGTCGGGCTGACTTTATTCGATCTCAGGCGAAAGGGGCTATTAGATGATCTCCTTATGGCGGGGACAACTGGATCTAAGTTTCCTGCTATCAGACAGCATCTGAAGGCTGTGATAGAAGATCGATATGAAGGTCTCTCTACAGATTTTCACTCGTATCCGGCTGATGATGTTATGCGTGATGCAGAGGCTTACCTCGAGGCGCTTGATCAGCTGAATGCAGGGGACTGCGTTACGATTTTTACTCCAGACGATTCTCATTTTACGATTGCTATGGCTGCTATTGAAAGGGGATGCCATGTTCTGATTGCTAAGCCGCTCGTGCAAAAAACGTCAGATCATGAGGCTCTCATTACAGCAGCCCGGGAGAAAGGAGTGCTCTGTGTGATGGAGGTGCATAAGCGCTGGGATCCCATATACGCAGATGCTAGAGATAGGGCTAAGCATCTCGGGAATTTGAGCCATTTCTCTGCTTATATGAGTCAGCCAAAAAGTCAGCTCGAGACTTTCCGGGCATGGGCTGGCAAGGGGAGTGATATCAGCTACTACCTCAATGCTCATCATGTGGATATGTTAATGTGGATGGTAGGGGAGTCAGCACGCCCCATCGCGGTGACGGCATTGGCAGCTTCCGGAGTAGCGGAGAAAAAAGGGATGCCTACTGAGGACTCGATCTCTCTGTGTGTGCAGTTCCAAATCGTTGGCGGCGGGCGTGCTAGTGCTGTGTTTACCTCATCATGGATCGCTCCTCAGAGTGATGTGCATTCGCAGCAGTCATTTTTCTATCAGGCTGAGAAGGGTGAGGTGAGGGTCGATCAGGCGCATCGAGGATACTCTGTGGCAACTGATGAAGCAGGGTATAGTTCACCCAACCCACTCTTTATGAAATATACGCCGGATGCTGAAGGCCGCTTTGCAGGGCAGTCAGGATACGGTTACCGGAGTATAGAAGAGTTTATAAAAGCGGCTCACTCTGTGAATAATGGAACGACTGATGTGGATGACTGGAGTCAGAGGCTGGCGACTGCATCTACGACTCTTCAAGTAACTAAAATTTTAGAGGCTGGTCGTGCATCTTTAGATGCAGGAGGTGCGGTGGTGAACCTCTCTAGCGGCGTCTAGCGCGCTTTCCTCGGAGCTTTTTCAAATAATTTGCATAGCGCTGAGCAGCGAGTCTTCTGGGATCGATCGCAGGATTTACAAATGGATTATTCGTTCCATAGCGAGACCATGGTCCACTTGGCACATCTGCGAATTCGACAAATCTCCATGCGACGAGGTCGCCAGACTTTAGGCCCATGTAGTCGCGTATCGCAGGTGAGACATCGATCCCAGCACCGTTATTTTTGGTGTTGATCGGTCTTGTTTTGCCAGTTCTGCAGAAAACGTAGTGAGGATCATTTGTGGTGAATGGGCCGCAGTCCTCCCACTGTGCGTAGCATTGCTTTTTCCCATTCCAGAGATGGAGCCAGCGTCCTTTACACACAGTTGAGCCATGCTTTACGAATGTATTGCGGAACCAAGGAATGATACGAGACGCTTCGGGCTTGTGTCTCGTGTGGTTAATGACGTCGTTATACGGAAGTGCGATATAGAATGGATTCTGCCGAGGAGTGAAGCCAAGTGGGGTAAAGGTTCTAAGATTACGCCGAGTTCGGTCTGGATTGTCAAAGCCACCGTAATTTTGCTGCCAGTTGACGTCCCAAGATGATTTATTATTCGGTGTAGGGTTTCTTGCGGTGGGCTTTTCACCAATCCAAAAGACTGTAGCGACGATGTTATTGTGCCATGGATAGGTGATACGGCGAGCGTATCGCGGATTCTCAGGCACTGTATTTCTGTGCACGTTTACGCGCGGTCCGGCGATAGCAGGCAGGAGGCTGATAAGGAGAAATATGGTGCTTAGACGTATCACGAGAGCAATGAATAGTTCCGAGTTTAGCAGTGATCAGACAAGGTTAAAGTGTGCCCACACCGGTGAGTTGGCGCGCATGGTCAAGTGTATCAATCTCTTGGGGATCTTTGTCATAACGCATCGCTTTGATATGTGGAAAGCGGAGAGAGCACTCTTTTCTGAGCGATGTTATGTCTTGTAGATACGGGCTGCGTAGTAGTATCCGAACGCAAGGCACGTTTCGTGATCTGCATGTGAGCCTTTATCCGATGTGGCCACCTTTCCAGGCGAAGTAGAGTCCAGCCATGATGAGTAGTAAGATAATGATGGTATACAGACCTATATTTGAAGACTTCGCCGAGGCGAGCTGCTTGACAGGTCGGCGTGTGCCAAATTGCGGTGGACCTGCTGCGACGGCACGTCGAGCTGGCGTATTAGCAGTCACAGCTGTAGCAGTAGCGAGAGAGCCAGAGCCTAGGCCTTGAGCTAATAAGGATTCTATATCTTTCGCAAATTCACTCGCAGAAGTGTAACGCATCTGGGGAGAACTATGGAGTGTGCGAGCGAGAATTTTATCAAAGCCGCGATCGCATCCGCAGATGGTGGAAGCAGGCTGGAACGGCTGTGAGGGCAGCTGATTCGTCAATAGCTCATACAGAACCACGCCGAGAGAATAGACATCTGCCCTCTGGTCAACGGCGGCTGGATTCGCTAAGACTTCGGGCGCTGTGTAGCCCGGTGTGCCAAAGATATCACCCTGCTCAGCACCATCTTCTAGAGAGCGCGCTAGGCCGAAGTCTCCGATTTTAGGGTTGGCCTGCTCATCTAAGAGAATGTTCGCAGGTTTAATATCACGGTGAATCAAGCCCATCTCATGCGCGTGGTTTAGGCCATGACCGAGATTCGCGATCATTTGAGCTGCGACCGTTTGGTCTACCATCTGATCGTAAGTCGAGTAGTAAAGGTCGCCACCATCGACGAGCTCCATTACGAGATAGAGCATGCCGCCAGCTTCACCGAAGTCGTAGACGCTAATCAGGTTAGGGTGATTCAGCTTTGCCATGGCCTGAGCCTCCGTGGTGAATTGCTCACGGAATGATGCGTCGGCGCTGAGTTCTGGAGGGAGGACTTTAATGGCGACGTAACGGTGAAGCGATGTCTGGAATGCTTCATATACAGCACCCATCCCACCCTGAGCGAGAAATGCTGTAATCGTATAATTAGGTAACCATTCCTGTAGAGTCTCTACAGCTGGAGGTGTGAATGCGATGTCATCTTCCATGTCGTTGAGGTATCGTTTAACGAGTTATTGCCAGTTCTAAAAGACAGTATTTATCAAAAAACGAGGAATAATCTGTCTGCACGGTGCGTCATAGAGGCATGAAATCATTCATAACGTCATTTATAGGCTTTTTACTCATTATCGCCGCGCCACTCTCATTTGCTGGTGGTGCTGGGTGGAAGACTGATTTAGCAGCTGCTAAAGTGCAGGCTAAAGCTGAGGGTAAGGGCATCCTTATCGAATTTACAGGCTCTGACTGGTGTCCTCCATGTATCATGATGAGGAAGAAAGTCTTTTCTAAGAGCGAGTTTACGAGTCAGGCAGCGAAAAAGTATGTTTTAGTCGAACTAGACTTCCCTCGGAGCAACCCGAACTTGACTAAGAAAAATGAGCATTTTGCCGAAATGTATAACGTTCAGGCCTTTCCTACAGTCATTCTTTTGAATTCTTCAGGGAAAGAAAAGTCCCGCTTCATTGCTTCAAAATACCCGAGTGTAGAGAAGTTTCTCAAGAAAATCGGAGTTTAGGCTCTCAATTGTATTTGTTTTATTTT